>CAZTHM010000175.1:0-7642 GCA_964613505.1 uncultured Acidobacteriota bacterium
AAGCCTATTTCAACATGGCTCGGGCGCTCGAACGTCGCAACGACCTCGACGGCGCCATCCAGTTCTACCAGCACGTCATCCGGCAGCGTCCCGACTGGGCCGACGCGCATGTCGCTCTGGGGAAGGTGCTGGGCCACCGCGGAAACTTGTTGGGCGCGCGCAACGAGTTCGAGGCCGCGGTCAAGCTCGAGCCGCGCTCCGCGGCCCCGCATTTCCAACTCGGGGTCGCGCTGTGGCTCCAGGGAGAATACCCCGCCGCCATTTCCCACCTGCGCACAGCATTGGACCTCCAGCCCGACTACGCGGACGCGCACTATTACCTGGCGCTGATTTACGATAAGCAAGGGCAATTCGAGAAGGCCATTGCGGAGTTCGAGGCCGCCGCCAAGTTGAACCCCGCCTCTGCTGACGTTCATAACCAAATGGGATTGAGTTTCCATCGCGAGGGCTACCTTGCCGATGCCGCGCGGGAATTCCAACGCGCCGTCGAACTTACTCCGCAAAACGCTGAAGCTCACAACAACCTGGGGCTGGTCTATCTCGCGCAAGGTGACGGCGACGGGGCGCTGCGAGAATTTCAATCCGCCATCCAGTTGAATCCTCGCCACTACGCCGCGCGCAACAACCTCGGCCTCGTCTACTTGCAGAAGGCCCAGTGGGCTGAAGCGATTTCGACATACCGGGAGTTGATTGGGCTTGACCCCTCCAACCCCGAGGCGCACTACAATCTGGGTGTTGCTTATAAACAGCGCGACGATTTCGAGAACGCCATCCCGGCGCTGCAAAAGGCCATCAGCCTCGATGCCAAGCTTCCCGAGCCGCCCTACACGCTGGGTGTGATCTACTGGCAGCAGGGAAAGCTCGATGACGCAGCCGAGCAGTTTCGGGCAGCGCTGCGCATTCGACCGCAATACGGGCAGGCGCACTACATTCTGGGTTCAGTCCTTCGCCAGAAGGGCGACCTGGACGGAGCGCTCGAGGAGCTCGAAGCGGCTTTGCGGCTCGATCCCAACGATGCCGGAGCGCACCAGGCGCTGGGCACCGTCTTGAGACAAAAAGGGAAGACCACGGAAGCGGCGGCGGAATTTCAGAAGGCGGTGGAACTCAACCAGGCCAAGGCCAATGCTCAGGCGGCAACTCTGGCCACCAATACTGGCGCGCGGCTGCTTCGAGAAGGAAACCTCGCGGCCGCCATCGAACAATTTCAGGCGGCTCTGAAACTCTCCCCTGAGCACGCGCCCGCCCACTATCAATTCGGCCTGGCGCTGCGCGAAAAGGGCGACAATCTCCAAGCAGAGGCCGAGTTCGAGAAAGCCCACCAGCTCGATCCTCGTTTGAGGCCGCCTCGCAACTAGTGCCGTTCCAACTTGTTTCGCCCAGGTCGCAGCCGGGACTCTATTCCGAATCTTCGGGAACAGCGCGCTCGGGCAAACCTGCCGGAAATAGCTGGAACGGCACTAGCTTCGGCGGCTCCGTCTGCCATCGGAACCCTCTGCGAAAAAACCTGCAAACCAGTGCAAGAACTTCTCGCTGGCGTCCCAAACGGTTCTTATGCTATTGTCTTCAAGCAAGTTAAATCAGATAAGCGCTTTCATGATTATTCTGCGTCAAAGGGGTCGAACCTGCCATGAGACTGGAGGATGTTGCCCAAAGGGCCAGAGTCTCTATCGCCACCGTCTCGCGCGTCGTCAATAACGTCGGGCCCGTTAAGAACGCCACTCGCGCCCGCGTCCTTAAAGCTATCAAAGAACTCAAATACCATCCCAACCTTCATGCCCGGACGCTGGCGGGAGGGAAGAGCCGTACTTTGGGGATGATCGTGTCCAATCTCGAGAATCCCTTTTTCCTCGACATCTTCCGCGCCCTCGAGTCGGACGCGCATCGCCGCGGCTACGAAGTGCTGGTGGCCAACACCGATTACCAGCCGCGCCAACTGGTGTCGAGCGTGCACTTGATGATCGGCCGGCGCCTGGCGGGGCTGGCGGTCATCGTCTCGGAGATGGAGCCTTCGCTCATCCAGGAGTTGGTGGACACCAACTTGCCCATCGTCTTCTACGACGTTGGGACGCCGGCCCGGAACATCAGCAACATCAAGGTGAAGTACGAACGCGGGGTTCAGAAGGTGGTGGAATACTTGTTCTCGGTTGGACATCGCCGCATGGCTTTTGTAGGACACCACACCGATCTCGACCCCATGCAGGAGAGGAAGCGCTCGTTTCTCGACACCATGGCGCGTTACGCCGGGCAAGTCGAACACGCGATTTCGACCGACCGCGACGGCCCGGCGGGCGGGCAGCAGGCCACGCGACAGTTGCTCGCTTCGGGATTCAATCCGACCGCCATCATCTGTGTGAACGATTTCATGGCGCTGGGAGTCGTCAAGGAACTTCGCGAACACGGCCGGCGCGTCCCGCAAGACGTTTCGGTGACCGGCTTTGATAACATCAGCCTCTCGGAGTTCGCTTATCCTCCCCTCACCACGGTGAATATTCCTCGGGAAAAAATCGGCCACCTCGCCTTTTCGGCGCTGGTTCCGGAAAACGAAGGCTCCCAGACCCCGGGACGCGAATACCTCATCGATCCCGAACTGGTGATTCGCGAGTCCACAGGACCGGCCCCCGCGGCCTGACCGGCAAGCCTTGGCACCCTGGAAGCCCTCAACTTCCGGCTGACTGTGCGGCCGCTGCACATTCGAGGAGCAGGGAAGCCCCAAACAGCGCGTTCACTATTCGGATATTCAACGGGAGAGGTCTCGTTTTTGCAGAGTTGCAGGTCCGCGACGTTCCGCTTTCCCTCGAGGACTTTATTCTGACTCCTGACTTCTGACTCCTGACTTCCGTTCTTTCAGACGATCTCTTCCTGCTTCTCGTCCCATCTTACGGTCCGTCCCTGGCGATAAGACGCGATGGCCATCTGGCAGGCGATGGCGGAACGGAATCCGATCTCGAAGGGGCAATTCGGCTCCTTGCGGCTGCGCACGCAGTCGATGAAATTCTGCATGTGCGTGTTGGTGGTGTCGCCGGAACTCAACAGGTCCGGAGGCTTGATGGCGCCCGCGGTTTCTTTCTCAGGAGCTGAGGCGGCCGCTTTTTGATCCTGCGGCACAAAGCTCACCGCGCCCTCTTCATTTCGCAGGATGGTGCCCTTGTTGCCCAACACTTCGTCATCGCCTTCGCCGAAGTGACGATTTCCAAACATGGAGTTCCAGGTGAAGAGCATCTTCTCCGGCTGGACCATGGAAACGTCCATGGTATCGGGGACTTGCATCTCGGGCGAGAGATAATTCCCGCCCGTCATCGTTACTTTCTCAGGAATCTTCAGGCCCAGCAGCTTGTACCAGAAACCCACTTGGTGAACCATATTCTCAAAAACGTTTCCGCCAGAGTATTCCCAGAAAAAGCGCCAGTTGATGACGCGATTAGGATCGAAGGGGAAAGGCGGGGCCTCGCCCTGAAAATCCTTCCAGTCCACGTGTTGTGCGTCGCAGTCGGTGGGAATGGTCCTCTTCCATCCACCGTGTGGAGAATTGCGATAGTGATGCGTGTGGATTTGGGTAATCGTCCCGATTTTCTCCGGCGCGAGATAATCGCGCGCTTGCGCCGCCTCCGCGCCGCTGGTGGACTGGATTCCGATTTGCACGATGCGCCCGGAGCCCTCCAGCGCCTTGCGCATGCGCTTGGCGTGGTCGGGGCTGAAGGCCATCGTCTTCTCCTGAAAAACGTCTTTTCCGGCCTGGATGGCGGGGACGAAATTCAGCGCGTGCTGGTGTTGCGGTGTGGCGATGAGCACAGCGTCAATGCTCTTGTCGTCGAGCAGGCGGCGGAAGTCCTGGTAGGTCTGGATCTGCGGCGCGAATTTCTTCACCTCATCGAGCCGGCGCGTATAGACGTCAGCCACTGCCGCGGCTTCCGTGTTGGGGCAGCGGATGGCCGACTTGAAGATTTCCTGGCCCCGCCCGCCCGCGCCGATCAGGGCCAGACGAACGCGGTCGTTTGCGCCCAATACGCGTCCGGTTGGGAAGAATCGCGTTGCGGCCAGAGCCGCTGTGCCTTTCAGAACTTGACCGATAAACTCGCGGCGCTTAGACATAAATTGCCTCCTGTGTCTTGCGTGGGCGTGGCGCGATGATTAACCAATCGCGCGCCCGCCGAAAAAGTGGCGTTACACGCTTGAATACTTCTGGCAAAGCGTCTTGATTTTGGCGATGAGCTTGGGAACGCCGGTCATGGCGTCCTCTTCGCTTTCGTACTCGGCGGACATGTAACCCTTATAGCCGCCCTTGGCAAACATCTGCCAGACGCGCTCGAGGTCGAGAGGTTCCTTGCGCTCGCCATAGTGTTCACGGATGTGGGTGTGCGACGCGTAGGGAATGCACGCCTCGATCTGCGGGTAGGGATTCTCAGGGAAGTTGGCGATGTCCAGGTTGCATGCCGCGAAGGGCGAATCCACGCCTTTCAGAATCGCCAGAATGTTGCTCGCCTTGCTGGTAATTCCCCCGTGGCTTTCAATGCCGAGGATGATCCCTTTGGTGGCGGCGTAGTCGCTCGCCGGTTTCATCACTTCCACCACCCATCCCACGCCCTGCTGGTCGGTCGCGCCGGCGGGAATTTCGCCGCCGAAGACGCGCAAATGCGAGGCGCCGAGCAGCTCCGTTCGATCCACCCACTGTTTAATCTTCGCGAGTTCTTCCGCGCGTTTCGCAGCGTCGGCCTGGCACATGTTGGTGCCGATGGCGGCGCCGGAAAACGGCATGGCGTTCTTGTAAGCGAAGTTCCGCAGGCTGGCAAGGTAGGCGGGTTCGTTGGACTTCAACCAATAGGTAGTGATGTCCACGCCGTGCACTCCCATTTCCACGCCTTTGAGGATGAAATCCTCCATCGTCATCTTCCCGCTCTTCAGATAGTTGGAGAACGAGTAGGCGCAGCAACCCACAAAAAGGCGCGGCTTGGCGCTGACGGATTTCTCTTCCGGCCGCGCGCTCACACTAAACGGCGTCCCCAGCGAACTTGCGGCTGCGGCTCCCGTGACCTTGAGAAACTCACGACGACGGATGGACCTCTGCATCTTAGTTTCCCCCTTTAGATAGAGCCATTGAATCACTGACTCACTGGCTCAATGACTCAGTTTTTTCACGGCAACTTCCTTGAAAAATACCGCCGAGTCCGATTTGTCTTCGCGCGGATGGTTTTGCAGCCCGATGTAGCCGGCGTTGGGCCGGATTCCGCGCTGCGGCTCGTAGTCTTTGGTCCGCTCCGGAACCGGCTGACCCTCGGTGTAATCGGTCACTTTCGTGCCATTCAGCACCACGACAGTGTGCGGGCCATCCAGGGTGATTTCCATGGTGTTCCAATCGCCCGTAGGCTTCGAGGCGCGCGCCGCCGCGGTGGTGAGTGAGTAGAGCACGCCCGTGCAGTGATGCTCGTCCCCGGCGTCGTAGATCTGGGTTTCGTAGCCGTAATGGACCGGCATCCACTCTTCGCGCGGCTCGACGGGAATGCGGATAAACATGCCCGCGTTGTCATTAGGTTGTGTGACTTTGAAGACCACGCGGATTACGGAATTGCGGATCTTGCCGCCGGTGTAATAGAGCAGGCCCATTCCCCCGATGGGTTTGAGCATGCCATTCTCGATCTCGAAGTGGCCCGGGCCGACCTGCTTCCAACCGGTCAGATCCTTGCCATTGAAGAGTTGTTTCCATTCCGCAGCCATTGTCGGGGCCGCAGTCGCGGCCAGGAGCGCGATGGCCAAAAGCATGATCAAGCGTCGCATGATGATCCACCTCGAGAATTCATTTTTTCGGTTGTCGCTTCGCCGGTTACTTCGCGGCGGCTATTTCTTCAGCGATTTCATCGCCACTTCTTTGTAGAAGACCACATCATCTTTGCTGTGATTCTGCAATCCGAACCAGCCCTTGTCGGGACGCCTTCCGTGCTGTGGCTCGAAGTCGAACTTCTTTTCAGGAACCGGCTGGCCTTCGGTGTAGTCGGTGACCTTCTGGCCGTTCACAGCGACGATGGTGCGCGGCCCATCCAGGGTAATCTCCATGGTGTTCCACTCCGGGCCGGGCTTACCGGCCTTGACCATCGGCTTGGTCAGCGAGTAGAGCGCGCCGGTGTAATGATATTCGTCCTCGTTGGACTTTTCCGGCTCATTGTCGACCTGGACTTCATAGCCGTAATGCACCGGCATCCATTCTTCGCGAGGCTCAACGGGAATGCGGATGAAAACGCCGGAGTTGTCGTTCTTGTCCCGCATCCGGAAGACCACCCGGAAGACGCAGTCGCTCACTTCGCCGCCCGTCCAGTAGAGCAGGCCCATGCCGCCTTCGGTTTTGATGAGCCCGTCTTCGACGAACATCCTCCCCGGCCCGACGTGTTTCCAGCCGGTCAGGTCTTTCCCGTTGAAAAGTTGCTTCCATTCACCGTCCTCAGCGCCCACGGGAAGAGCTCCAAGGGTCAGAAGGGCGAGTATCAACATCCAGCGTTTCAACATGCTTCACCTCAACTCGAATTATGTTCCTCTTTTCGGATGTCCATTGTATGTATTCGATACCTCTCCCACAAGGGAGATTCTTTCTCATCGGACAAGGTGTCGTCCCTTCCGTTTTGGGATTTTTCCTCCCCGCCGGGAGGCACTTTCATTTTCTAGCTGCCTGACATAGCATACGGCGTCCCGGCAGTTACACTCTGGTTGAGGTCCCACAGGATGGCTGACGATCAAGCCTGGAAAACCCGTCACGCGGAATGGCTGCGCTACGTTGAAGAGACGATCAGTATTCTCGACCGTGGGGAGAAGATTCCGCTCGGACCCAGTTCGGTCCCTCTCGTGCCGCCCGCAGTTTCGGCGCCCTCGGCCAAGCCTGTGAAAGTGGCCCTCTGTGCGCCCCACCCGGATGACGAGGCGCTGATCGGCGCGCTGCCGCTTCGGATGCTCCTGGAGACAGGGGCCAAGGTCACCGACTGCGCCATCACCTTTGGGAGTAACCTGACGCAGCGGGCGCGGCGGTTGCGCGAGCTCGAGTCTGCCTGCCGCGTGCTGGGCTTCGAGCTGGCCATACCGCAGCAGCCACTGGGTTTCGACAATGTCAGCCTGATGAATCGCACCGATCGCCCCGACGAGTGGGCGGGGAAGGTCTCCGTCATGGCGAGGTGTTTCGAACAGCTTCAGCCGGATGTCGTCTTCGCTCCTCACGCTGAAGACTGGAACAAGGCCCACATCGGGACTCATTACCTGGCGGTTGATGCGCTCGGAGCATTTCTTGAGCGCAGTGGGCGCGGGCCGATGCCCTTCATCGAGACGGAATTCTGGCACGAGAACGCGCAGCCGAATCTGATGGTGGGCGTTTCGGCGGAAGTCGAGGCCATTCTGGTGATGGCCACGGCCGAGCACGGTGGGGAGGTTTCGCGCAACCCCTATCACGTTCGCCATCCGGCGCGCATGATCGAGAACGTGCGCCTGGGCGCGGAAGTTGTGGGCGGCCAGGGCGGCGCCGCGCCGGCGTTTCCCTTCGCCGAGCTTTATCGCGTGGCGTTCATGAAGGGCAGGGAATTGATCGGACCCAAGCCGGGCGGCCGCATCGTCGGCCCAGAGGAGAAGATCGACCTCGCCGGGATTATCGAGCAGTTCAAGCCGGACGGCGTCT
>CAZTHM010000176.1:0-7593 GCA_964613505.1 uncultured Acidobacteriota bacterium
CCATGCCGCGCGTGACCACGGCGGCGTGGCTGGTCATGCCGCCGCGCGAGGTCAGGATGCCCGCCGCCACCTCCATGCCGTGGATGTCCTCGGGCGTGGTCTCGGCGCGCACCAGAATCACAGGATTCTTCTTGTCATGGCCGGCCTTCACCACCGCCTCGTCGGCGGTGAAGACGATCTGCCCCACCGCCGCGCCGGGGGAGGCCGGCAGGCCCGTGGCCAGAACTTCCACCTTGGTCTTCTTCTCGTCCAGGCGCGGCACCAGGAAGTCGTAGAGCTGGTTGGGATCCACGCGGAAGATGGCCTCTTCCTTGTTGATGAGCCCTTCTTCCACCATGTCAATGGCGATGCGCACCGCGGCCAGTCCGGTGCGCTTGCCGTTGCGCGTCTGCAGCATGTACAGGCGGCCGTCCTGGATGGTGAACTCGAAGTCCTGCACGTCGCGGTAGTGCTGCTCCAGGCGGGTGGTGATCTCGCGCAACTGCCGGTAGACGTCGGGCATGATCTTTTCCAGCTCGGAGATGGGAACCGGCGTGCGGATGCCGGCCACCACGTCCTCGCCCTGGGCGTTCATCAGGAACTCGCCGAAGAATTCCTTGGCCCCGTTGGAGGGATTGCGGGTGAAGCCCACGCCGGTGCCCGAGGTCTCGCCCAGGTTGCCGAAGACCATGGCCTGCACGTTGACGGCGGTGCCCAGATCGTCGGAGATGTTGTTGATGCGGCGGTAGTGGCGGGCGCGGTCGTTGTCCCAGGAGCGAAAGACGGCGTCGCGCGCCAACGTGAGCTGCTCCTGCGCGTCCTGCGGGAAGTCGCGCTTGGCGTGTTTCTTCACCACCTTCTTGTATTCCTCGATCACTTCCTTCAGCGCCTTGGCGTCGAGCTCGGTGTCCAGCTTCGCCTTGCGCTGTTTTTTCTTGGCGTCGAAGACCTCGTCGAAAGCCGGCTTGGGGATGTCCAGCACCACGTTACCGAACATCTGGATGAGGCGGCGGTAGGAGTCGGCGGCGAAGCGCGGGTTCTTCGCGCGCTTGGCCAGCGCCTCCACGCTCTGGTCGTTCAGCCCCAGGTTCAGGATGGTGTCCATCATCCCCGGCATGGAGAACTTGGCGCCGGAGCGCACGCTCACCAGCAGCGGATTCTCGCCCGTGCCTAACTTTTGCTTCTGGAGTTCCTGCAAGCGGGTGAGCGCGTCGCGCATCTGGCGGTCCACTTCCGGCGAGAGCTTCCCTCCGCTGCGCATGTATTCGCGGCAGGCCTCGGTTTGGATGGTGAATCCCGGAGGCACGGGCAGCCCGGCGTTGGTCATCTCCGCCAGGCCCGCGCCCTTGCCGCCCAGATCGTCCTTCATCTTGCCGTTGCCCTCGGCCTTGCCCCCGCCGAAGAAGTAAATGTACTTGGTGGTCCGGGTTTCCGGCGTCTGCGTCTCGGGAAGCGTCTGCGTGCTCATGAGTCCTCTTTCAGGAAGTCTTGCCTTCGGTCACGATCTCGGAAAAATCGGCGATGGTGGAGAAATCGCCCAGAAGCTTTTCGAGCAGCGCCAGGCGATTGGCCCGCAAGTGCTCGTCCTCCACCATCACCATGACCTTGTCGAAGAAGGCGTCAATGAGCGGACGGAGCTTGGAGATCTCGCTCATGGCTTTGGCGTATTCCTTCTTGTCGCGCAGGTTCTCCACCCGCAGCGCCGTCACCTGGGTGCGCGCCGCCAGCGCCTTCTCCGCGTCCTCTTTGAGCGCATCCGGATCGAGCGTGTGCGCCGGCTTCTTGCCTGCCTCCGCGGCCTGGCGGAGGATGTTCTTCATGCGCTTGAAAGAGCTGGAAATGGCCTCAAAATCAGGGGATTCCCGCACTTCCGCTACGGCACGGGCGCGGGCCAGGGCGTCCACTACGTCGTCGGCGCCGGCGCCCAGCGTGGCCGCCACCACATCGTAGGCCAGGCCGCAGCTGTCGCGCAGATAGAACTCCACCCGCTCGCGCAGGAAGTCCAGGATGGCGTCCACGCGGTGGTGCCCCTTGAACTTCTTCTCCGCCTCCGAACCCTCGTAGCACTGGAGCGCCGCTTCGAAGATGCGCCGCAGGCTGAGCGGCAGCTTGCGCTCGGCGATAGTCTTCACGATGCCGTTGGCCTGGCGGCGCAGCGCGAACGGGTCCCGGGAGCCGGTGGGCAGGTTCCCCAGCGCGAACATGCCCGCGATGGAATCCGCTTTGTCGGCGATGGAGAGCACCGCGCTTTCGGTGGTTCGCGGCGCCGCCTCTTCCATGGACTCCGGCTTGTAGTGATCGTAGATGGCGTCGGCGACCGCGGCCGAATGCTTCTGCGCCTTCGCATACAATCCGCCGACGATTCCCTGCAGCTCGGTGAACTCTTTCACCAGTTCCGTGGTGAGGTCGGTCTTGGCCAGCCACGCCGCCTCGTGCACCGCGTTGCGGTTCACCTTCACGCCCGCGTTCGAGAGATCGGCGGAAAGTTCATCGGCAAGTCTGGCGACACGCTCCGCCTTGGCGTAGTAGCTGCCCAGGTCCTTCTGAAAGGTGACGTGCTTCAGCATCTCTACGCGATCCTTCAGGGGATGCTTCTGGTCGGTCTCCCAGAAGAAGCGCGCGTCGCTGAAGCGCGCGCGCAGCACGCGTTCGTTGCCGTGACGGATCAGGCCGTCGGGGTCGCCCTCGGTGTTGAGCACGGCGAGGAAGTGCGGCGCCAGTTTGCCGGCGGCGTCGTCCACGGCGAAGTATTTCTGGTGGTCGCGCATGACGGTGACCAGAACTTCCTCGGGCAGCGCCAGGAATTCGCAGTCGAAGTTTCCCAGGACGGCGGAGGGAAACTCCGTCAGGTTGACGACGGTGGAGAGCAGCGCCGCGTCTTCGCGCCAGCGCGCGCCCGGGACCGAGCGCGTCAGCTCATCGAGCGCTTTGCGGATCTTCTGCTCGCGCTCCTTGGGGTCGGCGATTACGCGCGCCCCCGCCAGCGCGTCCTTATATTGCGCGGGATTGGAGATTGCTGCCGCCCCCTTCGAGAGAATGCGATGTCCGCCGGACTCCTTCCCCGCGCGCACCCCCGCAAACTCCAGCGGCACCACCTCACCATCGAGCAAAGCCACCAGCCAGCGCACCGGGCGGGCGAATCTCTCCGGCGCACCTGCGCGCCAGTACATGGCCTTGGGCCAGTGCAGGCCCCCGATCACTTCCGGCAGCGCCTCCGCCAGCACCTGCGCTGCGCTACGGCCCTTGCTGACCACCTTCGCGGCGAGATACTCCCCCTTCGGAGTCTTGATTCTTTCCAACGCGTTGACGTCCACGCCCGCTTTCTTCGCAAAGGCGTGGGCCGCCGGGGTGGGCGAACCATCCTTAAACCCAACGCTCACGGCTGGCCCGGTAAGTTGCTGATTCACATCCGCTTGCGAGGCCAGGATTCTGCTGCACAATACCGCGAGACGCCGCGGCGTGGAGTAGGTGGAGGTCTTGGCGCTCCCTGGGTCGAGCTTCTGATCCACCAGGAGCCTGGCCACACGCGCGCCCAGCACCGCTTCCGCCTCCGCCAGCATGCGGGCGGGGATTTCTTCGCATCCGATCTCGAGCAAGAAGTCCGGCATCAGAAATTACAAATTACAAATTTCACATTTCACATTCCACATTTCAAATCAATGTCCCACCTGCTGCTGCAGGTACGCCTTGGCCACGCCCACCGCCAGGTTGCGGATGCGGGCGATCACGCCCACGCGTTCGGTCACGGAGATGGCGCCGCGCGAATCCAGGATGTTGAACAGGTGCGAACACTTCAGGCAGAGGTCGAAGGCGGCCAGGACCGCGTTCCCGCCCAACAGCGCTTTGCACTCGGCTTCGTAGAGCCGGAGATGCTCCCAGGTTTTTTCCACATCGGCGGACTCGAAGTTGTAGATCGAGAACTGCTTCTCCTCGGCGTAGCGGACGTCGCTGTACTTCACCCCCGGCGCCCACGCGATGTCATAGACCGAGTCCACGTCCTGGAGGAAGGCCGCGATGCGCTCCAGTCCGTACGTCAATTCCGCGGAGATGGGATCGAGGTCCACGCCGCCGCACTGCTGCAAGTAGGTGAACTGGGTGATCTCCAACCCGTCGAGCATCACCTGCCATCCGATGCCCCAGGCGCCGAGCGTGGGCGATTCCCAGTTGTCTTCTTCGAACTTGATGTCGTGCTTGCGCAGATCGATGCCCATCGCCGTCAGTGATTCCAGGTACAGCTCCTGCACATTTTCCGGCGGCGGCTTCAGGATGACCTGCAGTTGTATGTGCTTGTAGAGACGGTTGGGATTGTCGCCATAGCGTCCGTCCGCCGGACGCCGCGACGGCTGCACGTAGGCCACGTTGTAGGCTTTGGGCCCCAGCACGCGCAGAAAAGTTTCCGGCGCCATCGTTCCCGCGCCCACCTCGAGGTCATACGGCTGCTGCAGGATGCAGCCGTGCTCCGCCCAGAATCTTTGCAGATTTAGGATCAAATCCTGGAAGGTCGGCGGATTGGACGCGCGCTCGAGACTCATCATTCGGATGGCAATTCAAAATGCAAAATGCAAAATGCAAAATATGGCGTGCGGGCCTGGGCTATTTTGCATTTTGCATTGTTCATTTTGCATTTCGTCCTTAAGTGTCAGTCAACCTTCTCCAACATAGCTCCGGTCACCAGCTTCTTCTCCAGGTGCAGCTCGATGCGCTGCACCAGAAACTTGCGCAACTCGGCGGCGCGCTGGCGCGGCCAGGGCGCGCCGGCGAACTGCTCGATGGGCGCGCGGAACATCTCCGCCGCCAGCGCCCGCGATTCCTTCGACATCTCCGACGACGCCAAACGCTTGTCGGCGGCGCACATCAGGCCGTCCGCCAGCGGGTGGAAATATGCCCGGTGACCGTTCAGCGCCGTGCCGCAGGCGATGCAAACGCCCAACTCCGGTAGCAGGCCTGTCAGCCGCACGACCCACAGATCGAAGTAGGTCAGCGGCATCCAGATGGCCCCGGCGCGCAACTGGCCGAGCACGGAGAGCGCCAGCCGAAACATGGCGTCGTTCGCCTCGCGCTCCGGCAGCAACTGCTCCAGCACCTCGGCCACGTAGCCCAGGGCGACGGCCCGGGGATAATCCACGCGCTCGGCCAGGGGCGACTCCAGCACCTCGCAGGAATCCACCCGCGCCAGCTCCTGCCGCTCGCGGTCCTCGTACCAGACACGTACGTAGGTCAAGGGTTCGAGCGCGCCTCCGAAGCGCCGCTTGGACTTCTTGGCGGCCCGCGCCACCCCCCGCACCTTGCCCTCCGCCCGGGTGAAGAAGGCGACCAGCAGGTCGGCCTCGCGCAGCGGATAGCTGCGCAGCACAATCGCCTCCGACTGCTTGATTGCCATGACGCCTACCGGGACAGCGGCGTGAAACGTGAGCGAACAGCGATTGTAACGGAGCTATCCCCGCTTGGAAAGCCGCGAGCGGACAGGTTTCTTCCCGGGCGGCGGGGCGCCCAGCGCCGCTTGGAGCTTTTTGGGAAGAGTCGCCTTGACCAGCTCGTAGGAGCGGGCGAGACGCGCTTCCAGCTCGCGCCCGGGCAGGGTCGAGTAGTCCTCCAGCGAGACCCAGTGGTTGCGCGCCATGTAGGGCGCGGGGATGATGCCCTCGCGCTCGGTCAGCTCGGCGAATTCCTCCGGCGTCGCCTTGAACGCCACCCGGGAGCGGTCACCGCGCTGCGGCTCCAGGTTCAGCACGCAGAACATCTTGCGCCCGATAAGGAAGCACAAGTCGTGCCCCCACTTCACTTCCTCTTCCACGTGGGGCAGCGACAGGCAGGAGCGGCGGATGGTTTCGATGTTCATTGCAAAAGCAGAAGCGCGCAGCTACATGCGAAGCTGCGCGCGAAAGTTCGATGCTCGAGTCTAGCGGCCGAAGTACTTGGCGTTGCGCTCGGTGAACGCTTTCCACTTCTCCGGCAGGTCGTCGAGGGCGAAGATGGCCGACACCGGGCACACCGGCACGCAGGCCCCACAGTCAATGCACTCCACCGGATCGATGTACAGCATCTCCTCGGTGGCGAACTTCTCCGAGTCCTTCTTGGGATGGATGCAATCCACCGGACAGGCGTCCACGCACGCCGTGTCCTTGGTGCCGATGCAGGGTTCTGCGATCACATACGCCATAAATTTGGATTCTCCATGACTGCCGGGATTAAGAGGTACGTGCCAAAGTTAAATAATACACAAACTGCCACGGCGCAAGGAAATTGAGCGCCTAGCGGGCGGCCCCGGCTGGTGCCCCACGTTCGCGCCGAGACTTTTGCTGGTGCCCCACGTTCGCGCCGCGCCTTTTGCGGCGCTAACGTGGGAATACCTAGGCTCCTACCAGCTCACGTTCTTCCGCGGGCTGGTACTCGACGATCCGCCCGGCCACGGCGCTGGCGGCCACGGTCAGCGGGCTGGCCAGGTACATCTGCCCCGGGCCGCTGCGCCCGGGAAAATTGCGGTTCTGGGCGCTGATCACCACCTGGTCGGGCCGGGTGCTCACGCCCGGCCCGGCATTGATGCAGGCGCCGCAACTGGGCTCGATGACGATGGCCCCGGCCTTCTCGAAGACCTCGAGATATCCCTGCCGGATGCAGTACTCGCGCGTTTCCTGCGAGCCGAACTGGATGTAGAACTTCACCGACGCAGCGATGCGCTTGCCCTGGCGCAGGGCGTCGGCCAGGACGCGGGCGTACATGTCCATGTCCTCATTCTTGCCCGCGGTGCAGGTTCCGCCGTAGGCGATCTCGACCGGCACCGGCGCCGCCAGGTCGCGGACGAACTTGCCGTTGCCGGGGTCGCCGGGCGTGGCCACCATCGGGGTGATGTCGTTGGCGTCGAGCTCGATGACCTCGGCGTACTCGGCGCCGGGGTCGCTCGCCAGGCCCTCCATCATCTTGCGGACTTGGGCGCGGTCGAGGCCCCGGCGCTCGGCCAGGAAGTCCACGGCCTTCTGGTCCGGCGCCACGATGCCGGTGAAGCCGCCGATCTCCGCCGCCATGTTGGTCATGGTGGCGCGCTCGTCCACGCTCAGCTCTTCGATGGCCTCGCCCGCGTACTCGATGACCTTGGCCAGCGCCTGGCCGCTGCGCACGTAGTCCAGCGCCAGGATGGCCAGGATGAAGTCCTTGGCGGCGACGTTCGCCCGCCGCTTGCCGCGCACCACCACCCGCACCGACTCCGGCACCTTCACCCGCACGTCCTTGGTGATCCAGCCGTTGAAGACGTCGGTGGTCCCGATGCCGAAGGCGATGCAGCCGATGGCGCCCACGTGCGGCGTGTGCGAATCCGACCCGATGTTCAACTGTCCCGGCAGCGCGTAGCTTTCCAGCACGATGGAATGGCAGATGCCCTCCGAGCCCTTGCGGTCCGTGAGTTCGCCGTGCAGCTTGATTCCCTGCTTCTTTGCGAAGGTCTCCTGCTTCAGCTTGAGTTGCGTGGCCAGGTCGAGCAGTCCCATCTTCTTCTTCTCCTCGGAGAGCACCTCGTCGAGAAAGGTCAGGTGGTCGCGGAAGAAGAGGATGCTGCCGGGGTCGTTGACCGGGGCTTCTTTGCCCACAAAGTGCTCGAAGAAGATGGAGGCCATGGGGGTG
>CAZTHM010000177.1:0-635 GCA_964613505.1 uncultured Acidobacteriota bacterium
TGCGCGGAGTGGCAACTGCTGCACACGGGGAGGGGCTTGCCGGTTTTCATGACCTGGGGCGAGTGAATGCTTGCCTCGAATAATTCGAAGATGCCCTGATGGCAGCGTCCGCAGGTCGCGGCGACGTTTTTGGGATTGACGCTCGAGCGCGGGTCTTTGCTGGGCAGCTCGCGGTGCGGTGTGTGGCAGTCGGCACAATTCGCGGTCACCGTCAGGCCGCTTTGCAGCAGGCCTTTCCCGTGAATGCTCTCCGTGTAGTGCTCGACGATCTGCGTCTGCGTGCCGTTGTAGCGCAGCGCTGCCTTCTGGCCGGTGCGATGGCAATTGGCGCAGAGCGCGGGCACGCTGCGCGAGAAGGTGGGAGACTTGGGGTCATTCCGCCCCAGTGTCCCGTGCGTGCCGTGGCACTGCGCGCAGGTGGGAGCGTCAGGGCTGCCCTGCGCCGCCAGTTGCCCGTGGATACCTTCGTTGTACTGCTCCACCTGATCGGCGTGGCAGATCGAGCAGTCCACCTTCGTGGTCATCGTCACGCACGGACGCTCGTGTGATGGTGTTCCGCCCGTATGGCACTGCACGCACGCCACGCGCGCGTGGGGCGACTGCGTGAGTTCGCTCTCCTTGCCGAAGAGGGAAGG
>CAZTHM010000177.1:645-7586 GCA_964613505.1 uncultured Acidobacteriota bacterium
GCGGACGCCGCTCGCCGTCTCTACGTCCGACCGCTCGTGGCAGCGCAGGCAGTCGCGGTCGGCCATGCCTTGCGAGTAGAACACCCGGCGAATCTTGTGCGGCTCGTGGCAATCGACGCAGGCGGGAACGAGGTGCGGCTGCTTCTCCCACAATTCGCCGCGAATCACCTTGCGATGCACAGTCTCAATCAGCGCGTGGCACTTCTCGCAGGTCTTCGCGATGTTGCGCTTAGAGATCGACGAGCGTGGGTCGGTGTGCGGCAATACGAAATGCGGCGTGTGACAACTCGTGCAGACCGCCGTCACCGTGAGCCCCCGGCGGAACAGCCCCTCGCCGTGGATGCTCTCCGTGTAATTCTCCAAAATCTTGTCCTGCGGGATGTTGTGGGTCAGTTGGACGGGCGAGCCTTCGTGGTGGCAGCGCCCGCAGAGACGGGGAACCTCCGTAACCGCGGTCGGCGACTTGGGATCGGAAGGACGAAGAACGTTGTGCGTGCCGTGGCAATCCGAGCATTTGGGAGCGAGTTTGTCGCCGCGCTTGGCGGCCTGCCCATGCAGGCTTTGTGTATGCTGCTCCTGCTCGGCGGCGTGACAGTTGCCGCAATTGACGCGCTGAAGTTTTTCCGGATGCGGGAATTCTTTTTTCGCCAGATCGTCGTGGCAACTGACACACTCCAGGCCGGCGTGGGGTGAGGCGCGCAGTCCGGCGGCATCAAAGGGAGGAGGAACTCCGGGCTGGCGCTTGGCCGGGCGCCCGGGCTGGTGGCACATCAGGCAGTCATCGGAGCCCGGTAGCCTGTCTTTGTCAGATTGCTCAGCGGGCAGGATCAGAACCAGAGGGCTGGCCACCAAGATCGTAGCGGCTGCCAGAGCTAATCGCGATAACCATCCGGACAAAATGAACCCTCTAACGACAGTAAGTCGCACCCACTTCAAGCTGTGCACTCATGGTGTTGAGCAATTCAATCGCCAGCGAGAAAACGTCTGACAAATGGGCAGGAAGGTCGTGCTTGAGGGTAATTGTCTGAAGCCTGGCAGGCGACGTAGCGGCGGTGTCCTCATCGCTGCCCACGGCCCTTGAAGGACATCTGCGGTCATAGACCGCCGCTACAGTGCCCCGACCGTCACCGAAAGACCCTGGCTTTAGGGCAGGTCCGCAAACGGCATCATCAGCGGCGGCTTCACGCCGCCACGACGGGGCCTTGCTTATACCAGCCGGTCGTAATCAGCGTGCGAACCGATCCAGTTCCAAATGACGGACGAACCTTCCATGACACCCAACGCCCGATAGCCCAGGCCCACGCGGACGGACCACGTGCTGGTTTCCTCGTCGACTTTCTTGAACCTCAGGCTGGGGTGGTGAGGGTTATTAAGGAAGAGCTGGTAGGCTTGCCGGGCCTGCTGGCGAACTTCCTCGGGCAGGTTCGCGTAGGCTTCACGAAACCGCCGAGTGGTGCGGGATTCGATCAAAGGAGATCATCCAGGGGGCGCGATTCTCCGTTGCGGTGCTCCTTGACGGCTTCGTCGGCCAGGCGACGGAGCTTGCCGTCTGGAACGGCAAAGCGTTTCGCCCAGGCGGCCTCGTCTTCCAGTTCGGCGAGGATTTGAGTGGCAATGGCGTCCTGCTCGTCGCCCGGCAGAGCGGAAATCTTTTCGAGCGCCTTTTCGAGCAGCTTGGTCATAAGCTCAATTTAGCAGACCCGCAGCCCCGCCGCAACGCCAGTCTCCGTGGGTCGCGGCTGGTGCCCCGATTCATCGGGGTGCGCCGGAGGCGCAAAGGATCTGAAATCGCAAATTCCAAGGGTCTGCGCCAGCCACGAAATCCCTTACGGCACACATCGCAAAAGGCGCGAAGTATACGCAACCCGTGGGGCGCTACTGCATGTTTCTCTGTGCCTCTGTGTTTCTGTGGCGAGCCGCCCGGCTAGGGCAAGTCGGCGAAGGGCATCATCAGGGGTGGCTCAGCATTGAAGCTGAGGCGGGCGATTTCTTTTACGGCGCGCGCGACGAACTTTTCCTTGGTGGGCTCAAGGGTCATGACGAAAGGCAAATGCTTCTTTGGCATCGCCGGTTCCTGCAGCACCGAGTCGATGTTGATGCGATGCCGCGCCAGGATGGAGCACACGCGCGCCAGGATTCCGGGGCGGTCGCGCACCACCAGCCGCAGGTAGGCGGAGAGGGAACCCTCACCTTGCGGAGCAATCTTGGCGGGATGCCAGGATGTGTAGCCGAGGGGGGAAGTGGCTGCGCCGCCCGCCAGCATCGAGCGCGCGATTTCGATCACATCCGAAAGGACGGCGACGCCCGTGGGCTCCCCGCCCGCGCCGCGCCCGGTCATGGTGGTGTTCCCGCCTTTGTTCCCGACCAGCAGCACGCCGTTGATGGAACCCAGCACGTGGGCCAGCGGCGAAGCCTGGGGAATCATCATCGGCCGGACAAAGATTTCGAGCCGCCCATTTTTGCGGCGGCGTGCCCCGGCGATCAGCCGGATGGTGTGATTCAGTCGGTGCGCGTAGGCAAAGTCAACCTGGTCGACGCGCGTAATGCCTTCGGCGGGAATGTCTTTCACTTTCACCGCCTGGCCAAAGCACAGCATCGCCAGGATGGTGATCTTGTAGCGGGCGTCGTAACCTTCGACGTCGAACGTGGGGTCCGCTTCGGCGTAGCCTTTCTTTTGCGCCTCCGCCAAGGCCTCGCGGAACGTGCAGTCGCGCCGCTCCATCTCGGTCAGAATGTAATTGGTGGTTCCGTTCAGGATGCCGTAGACGGCGGTGAAGTGCTCGCCCGCCAGGCCTTCGCGGATGGCGTGCAGGAGCGGCGTGCCGCCCATCACGCACGCCTCGATGCCGAGGTGAACGCCGGCCTTGCGGCTGTGCTCGGCGAGCTCGACTCCGCATTCCGCCACCAGCGCCTTGTTGGCGGTCACCAGGTGCTTGCCGGCGTCGAGCGCGCCGAAAGCCACGGCGCGCGCGATGGTGGTTCCGCCGATCAACTCTACGACGATGTCCACTTCCGGGTCGGCGATGACTTTCTTCCAGTCGCGAGTGATTTCGACCGAGCGGCCCAGCCAGGCGACGTCCTTCACCTGGATGTCGCAAACAGTTTTCAATTCCAACCGGCAGCCCAGCCGGCGCTCGATTTCAAGCTCGTGTTCCTGCAAAACCTTGACGGTCCCCGTCCCCACCGTTCCGAAGCCGACCACAGCCAGCCGAATCACGCGCCGGCGGGATTGCGGCGCAGCGTCGGAAAAGACGATTCGGGCAGGGCGTTCAGTGCGCATACGTTTCCTGTGGAAGCAGACGAATCCGAGGCCAATTTCTTTAACACTGTTTGAACAATTCTGGCAAGCGCGAACTAATGCCGGAGGCAGAACCGCTTAGGGGCGAGAACCGCTGCGGCCCTCGAGCGATGGCCAGAACCTGTCAGTGGCCACCGCCGAGGGCCGAAGGTTGTGCGGTGCGGCGCGATGCTATTTCTTCTTGGCCGCCTTCTTCGCCGGGGCCGCCGCCGCGGCGTGTTCTTTCATGAGCTCCTGGAAGTCCGCCGCATTGAATGGGAAGTAGCGTGTGGACGTTTGCTTGGTCGTGCTCAAGGCAATATCCACGCGCCGGTTGTTCGCCAGAACGATCGCTTTCCAATTCTTGAGCAGCTTCTTCCGATCCTGCTCGGTAAGATTGGGGTTCTGATCGACAAGCTGTTTGACTTCCGCTTCTTTCAGGTTCTGCGAGCTGCCGAATGCGGTGGTCTCGATATTGGCTTCCGGCACTCCCTGCTCGACCAGGAACTGTTTGACGAGGGCAGACCGCCGCTCGGAGAGCGCTTTGTTGGATTCGGCGGAGCCACGCTGGTCGGCGTGCGCCTGGACAATCAGGTGCGCCTGGGGCCGGAACTCGAGATACTTCTTGAAGTTGCTGGCCAGCTCCATCAGAGAGTTCTGCTGGCTCTTGACCAACCCGCCGCTCGGATCCTGCGCTCTGGGCAGCGCGGTGGGGAAGTAAACGCTGTTCATCGCCAGCTTGATTTCGAGGGTGGTCTCGGAGACCGCAGAAACCGATTCGATGGCGCCGGTGATGTGCAGGGTGGCGGTTTTGGTGTCCGATCCGCCGCAGCCGTTCGAGGCTTTCAGCGTGTAGGTGATCGTCTCATCCACTGGACCTGGCGTGGTTTTTCGCGGTGCGGCTTGAATCGTACGGCTGTCGCTGGGGGAGACGGAGCCATGAGGATCGAGCGTTGCGGTATTCGCGCCCGTCACGGACCAGGTCACCTTCGCTGTCCCCTGCTCGAGGACCGTGTCGCCCCTGCGCCGGTAGCGGATTTCGGCCGGAGATACACTTAACGACCCCTGCACGGTGGAGTTGACATTGACCGTGGCGCTCGGCGTGGCGGTTCCACCCGGCCCCGCGGCGTTCAAAGTGTAGGTTGTCGTCTGCGTGGGCTGGACAGTCTTCTCGCCGGACGCCGCGACTTCACCCACGCCGTTGTCGATTTCGTTCTTGATGGCGGCGGAGGACGACCAGTTCAGCTTGGCAGATTCGCCGCAGCCAATCTGACCGGGGGCGGCGGAGAACTGCGCTGCGACCGGTCCCACCGCCACCGTGGCGCTGGCGGTACCCGACCGGAATGGCGGAAGGGAGTTGAGCGACTGACCGCGCGGCCATTCGGTGGTCCTCTGCGCGCCCGATTGGCGAATGTCCACGATCACGCGCTTGTTAGCCGCCACCGTGACCGCTCCCGACCATATCGTCTCGTCACCACGCACCAGCGACAATTGATGCGTCCCGGGCGGGACCAGGAGTTCCTGCTTCCAGAGTATATCGTGGTTGAACTCGTCGGCCTGACCCACCAGGAATTCCGGTGTCTTTCCGTTCAAAAGGACAGCGGCGTGACCGCCACCTTCGATCTGGATCCGGCCAAACGGTCCGGGCACCGATCCCGGAATGGGTTCGAGCGCGACATTGAGTGATGTCGTGCGGCGAGCTTCTACCGTCACTTTGTGCGTCTGCGGCTTGAAGCCGTAGTTGTGAATCCCTACGGTGTGCTCCCCCGGACTGACGCGCACTACGTAGAGCCGGTCAAAGCCCGAGAGTGCCGAATCGCCGATGGCACGGGCATCAACGAATATATAAGCCTGATGAGGTCTGGCGCGAACAAGGATTTTGCCTGTCTGGGCCGTGCAGGGTAGGATAAAAACCGTAAGAATCGAAATTGCCACTAACGGAATGAATCGCTGCAACCGCTGATTGAGCATAGGGCCACCTCCTGAATGGTTTTGGGAGCCCACCGGGCCCCCGGAGGGGTTCCCACAGACATTGCGAGAAAAGCTTTTTCTTTGCCGCCCAACAGTAAAGCACAGGTGCCAAGGGTTTGCCAGTGGCTCGCTGGATTACTTCTCTCTCTACGAATAATCTAGTAGTAACAGCAACAAAAACGAACCGTTCCCGAGGAGAGATCTTCTGCCCGTCACAATCGGCGCGGCCCTTCAGAACTCAAACTCGATTCGCATGCGGCGCGCGGCGAACTCTTCGTAAGGCGCGACGCGCAGCGTGCGGATATAGCCGGGATGGTCGGCGTAGGCCAGCATGATGGTGAGGAGATTCCTCTGCTTGCCAGGGGAGACGAGATACGTCTCGGGAAGATAGAAATCCTTTTGCGGGCCGGCGGTCACAGAGCGGCCCAGAAACTTGCCGTTCAGGTAGAGCAGCGCGTCGCGCTCCGCCTCGAACGTTACTTTCCAGGGGACCGACCACCCGGCAACGGGACTGGGCAGGTCAAACTCGGCGCGGCACCAGGCGAACGCCGGGACCAGTTCCTTGCCTGGCGCAACGTCGTTGAGGTCGGCGGGTTTCCATCCCCCCACCGAGAAATCCGGATCAATCTCCCGGCCGCGCCTGGCGACGGGGAAGCGTTGGATTTGCCAGTTGGCAATGGCCGAAACGTCTTGCGCGCTACGGCCATATCGCACCGAGTCAATGCCACGCAACGCGCCCAGGTTCGGTCCGCCGGAACTGCTCCCGAAACACTCGCAGGCGATTTCGATGCGGTTCGAGCCCGTCGCGGCGTATGGGGCGAGCGGAAACTCAAAGCTGATGTTGGTGTTGGAAGCTTCCGGAACGGGCTTGCCGTTCAAGAAGACTCGCTTGAAATCGGCGCCAAAGCTCGTGACCGACATCGTCGTTTCGCCCGAGTACTTGAACTCGCCGCGATATCTGACGTAGCCGTACGGAACCGCGCCGATTTCCTCCAGCGGTTTTGCCGGCCCGGTGACCCACTCTCCCGAGGCTGGGTCGAACTTCTCCGTCCAGGTCTGGACTTGGTTCAAAGCGATCGATTGATAAGGCTGAGGCGGCGTGGCCAGCGTCAGGCGGGCGGTGCGCGATGGGCGGTCATAAGGGAGGCTTGTGAGCACACCGTCCAGGCGGCATTTGGTGGGCGATGGCGGCAGCAGGACGGTCAGCGCGTGTTCTCCCGGCCGGAGGTCCAGGTCAGCCCAAATGCGTTTGCCGTCCGAGCCGCTCGCCGCCAGTTGGTAGCTGTCGGTGATGAACGGAACCAGCATGGGCTTGGTCTCTTCGGTGCCCGCGATAACCTTGGGAGAAAACTCCGCCGTCCAGCTTCGCAAGGCGCGCTGGCGCGAGACGACCACCACGTGCAGGTGATGATTCACCAGCAGAACCTTGTCCGTCTTCTCGACGCGCAGGCCGATCACCACTGACTCGTATTCCTGGTCCCAGTAGTTGTAAACGTAGTCACCTTCGATCTTCGGCTCGTCGGGTGAGGCGACCGAAATTTCCACGAGGCGTCCGGGTTCGTCGTAAACAATCAGCACGTGCCGGTCGAGCAGAAGCCCCGCGGCAAGAACCTCCGCGGTCGAGTAGCGGAGCACGCCGCCGGGAATGGGAATTCCCACCGGGAGCATTTTCATTTCGCGCGCGCCGATCACC
>CAZTHM010000178.1:0-7584 GCA_964613505.1 uncultured Acidobacteriota bacterium
TCGAGTGCGTGCCGAATTTCAGCGAAGGCCGGGACGCGAAGAAGATCGACGCGATCATCGCGGCGCTGCTGGCCGGGCCGGAGATCTATCTGCTCGACCAGGAAATGGACGCCGACCATAACCGTTCGGTGATTACGCTGGTGGGCACGCGCGAGAGTATCGGCGAAGCGGCGTTGCGCGGCATTGGCAAGGCGGCGGAACTGATCGACCTGACGAAGCATCGCGGCGCGCACCCGCGCCTGGGCGCGACGGACGTTGTGCCGTTTGTTCCCATCTCCGGCGTCACGCTCGAGGATTGCGTGCGCATCGCCGAGTGGGTGGCGGAGCAGGCTTGGGAGCGATTCCGAATTCCCACTTACCTCTACGAAGCCGCGGCGTGCCGGCCCGAGCGCAAAAACCTGGAAAACATCCGGCGCGGCCAGTTCGAGGGCGTGCGCGAAGAGATCGGGTCGAATCCCGAGCGCCGGCCGGACTTCGGCGCGGCGGCGCTCCACGCCACCGCCGGGGCCACGGTGGTCGGCGCGAGGAAATTCCTGATTGCCTACAACATCAACCTGAACACGCCCGATGTGGCGCTGGCGAAATCGATTGCGAAAAAGATTCGCGCCTCGGGGGGCGGATTCTCTTGCGTT
This sequence comes from uncultured Acidobacteriota bacterium, assembly GCA_964613505.1. Taxonomy (GTDB): domain Bacteria; phylum Acidobacteriota; class Terriglobia; order UBA7540; family UBA7540; genus CAZTHM01. The sequence goes on from CAZTHM010000178.1 coordinate 633, forward strand.
AAGGCGATGGGCGTGGAGCTGAAGGCCCGCAACCTGGCGCAGGTTTCGATGAACCTGACCGACTTCGAGACCACGCCGCTGGGAGTGGTGTTCGACGCGGTGACCGCGGAGGCGGCGGCGCGCGGAGTGAACGTCCTGGGCAGCGAGATCGTGGGCTTGATTCCGCGCCGCGCTCTCGAAGACGTGGCGGTCGCGCACCTCAAGGTTGAGAATTTCCGGCCTGAGCTGATCGTTGAAAACCGGCTGGCGGAAGTTCTGGCGCAAAAGGCCTCACCCGAGGCGCCGGCAGCGCAGGCGAATCTGCGCGGGTTGGCGGAAGGATTTGTCGCTGCCGTCGCCGCCGCTACTCCCACACCCGGCGGCGGAAGCGTCGCAGCACTGGCGGGCGCGCTGGCCGCGGCGCTGGGCGAGATGGTCGCCGGCCTGACACTCAAGCGAAAGTCGTCAGAGGCCCACCACGCGGTGCTGAAGGAATCGCTCGATCAACTGACGCGCCTGCGCGCCAAGCTGCTCGAGAACATCGACCGCGACGCCCAGAGCTACCAGGCGGTGCTGGCGGCCTTCCGGCTCCCCAGGAACACCGAGGCCGAGCAGAAAGCCCGCGCCCACGCCATCGAGGAAGCCAGCAAGGCCGCGGCGCTCGTCCCGCTTGAAACCGCCGAACTCTGCCTCGAAGCCAGCCGAATCGTCAACGGCTTGCGGCCCATTGCGCTGTCGCAGGCGGCTTCCGATCTGACCGTCGCACTCCACCTCGCCGAATCGGGCCGAAAGAGCGCGCTCGAAAACGTCCACGCCAACCTGCCTTCCATCGAAGACCGCGAGTGGGTGGCCCGCGTCACAGACAAGGCGCGAAAGCTCGAAGCCCTCGCCCCCACTGCCTCGACGCAATCCAAGTAGGCCCGCAAAAATCACTGTTGACCTGAACCTTGTTAATTGGTATAAATAACGTTTGTTAACCTCGGTTAACAAACCCTCGACTCATGGCTGAGATACCAGCAAGACAATACGACGACGCGCCGGCGGTACCTTCTTTGCGAGAAGTCCATCGCACGGTCGCCGTTCCGGCCGGGGCATCCTTCTGGCGGAAACTCTGGGCCTTTTCCGGCCCGGGCTTTTTGGTGGCCGTGGGTTACATGGACCCGGGCAACTGGGCCACCGACATCGCCGGCGGTTCGCGCTTCGCCTACCGGTTGATTTTTGTTTTGATGATATCCAACCTGATGGCGGTGCTGCTCCAGACGCTCGCGGCACGGCTGGGCATCGTCACGCAACGCGACCTGGCGCAAGCGTGCCGGGACTACTATTCGCGCCCCGCGAGCCTGGTGCTGTGGGTGCTGTGCGAGCTGGCGATCGCCGCCTGCGACCTGGCGGAAGTGATCGGGTCCGCCATCGCTCTCAATCTACTTTTCGGCCTGCCGCTCATCTGGGGCGTCTGCCTGACCGCGCTCGACGTGCTCGCCATCCTCTATTTGCAGCACCGCGGCTTTCGCATTCTGGAGGCGATCGTGATGGTGCTGATCGGCACGATCGGCACGTGTTATCTGGCAGAGATAATTCTCGTCCGGCCTGACTTCGGCGCCATCGCGCGCGGTTTTGTCCCCACGCCGGAATTGTTCACCAATCCCGAAATGCTCTACATCGCCATCGGCATCCTGGGCGCCACGGTGATGCCGCACAATCTCTATCTGCATTCTTCGGTTGTGCAGACGCGCGCCATCGAACGCACCCGCGAAGGCCTGAAGACGGCCATGAAATACAACTTCATCGACTCGGCGCTGGCGCTGAATTTCGCGTTCTTCATCAACGCCGCCATTCTCATCATGGCAGCCGCATCCTTTCACAAGCACGGCATGACGGGGGTCGCGGAAATTCAGGACGCCTATCACACCCTTTCGCCGCTGCTCGGGATTCCCTTCGCCAGTGTCCTCTTCGCGATTGCGCTGCTCTGCTCCGGGCAGAATTCCACGCTCACCGGCACGCTGGCGGGCCAAATCGTCATGGAAGGGTTCCTAAACATCCGGCTCGTGCCCTGGCTGCGGCGGCTGATCACGCGGCTGATTGCCATCGTGCCGGCGATCATCGCCGTGGCGTTCTACGGCACGCGCGGCACGGCGAAACTGCTGATCTTCAGCCAGGTGATTCTCAGCCTGCAGCTTTCCTTCGCGGTAATTCCCCTGGTGCTATTCACCAGCGACCGGGCTAAGATGGGTGAGTTCGCGAACCCGCAATGGGTGAAAGTCCTGGCCTGGATCGTGGCTGCGATCATCGCCGGGCTGAACATCTATCTGCTGGTGCAGACCATCGCGAGCTGGCTCTCTTAACGGGCAAAGAACATGTTCAAAAAAATCCTGGTGGCGCTCGACCGCACGAAAGCCGACCATGCGATTCTTCCGCAGGTCAAGGAGCTCGCCCGCCTGACGCAGGCGGATATCCTGCTCTTCCATGTCTCGCACGGCTGGATGGCGCGCTGGCAGCGCGACTTGAACCTCGCGGACTCGCAGGAAATCAAGGAGGCGCGCGAGTACCTAGAGAAACTGGAGAACGACCTCCGAGGAGAGGGATTCCGCGTCACGGCTCTCCACTCGACCGGTGAGCCCGCCGACGAAATCCTGAAGACCGCGCGCGCCGAGCATTGCGACCTCATCGCCATGACCACCCACGGCCACCGGCTGCTCTCCGACCTGATCTACGGCACCACCATCACCAAAGTCCGCCACGAAGCCGAGATCCCCATCTTCCTCGTCAAAGTCCAACGCGAGTAGAGTTCCAATTTCCCGCATGGCGACGTAAAGTCGCCGCTACATTTAGCGCCGCGCGGTTCATTCTTGCCAACCACGCCGTTACAGGTTAAAAGATTGGTGTTTGTCTTTTTCGGGGAAATGACCGCACATGTTAATTCCAGGCTTTGCCACAACAGAGGGAACCGAACGTTATCACGAGCGCTTCAAGGCGCGCTTGCCGGGGCACTTCCGGCGGTCGAACAATCTCTGGGTCTCCTCGATCGGCCTGGGAACCTACCTTGGCGAGCCGACCGCGACCTATGATCAGCTCTACGTGGACGCCGTGACGCGCGCCGCGCAGTCGGGGATAAATCTCTTCGACTCCGCCATCAACTACCGCCACCAGCGCAGCGAGCGCTCCATCGGCAAGGCGCTCGGGGCGATGTTTTCCGCCGGGACGCTCCAGCGCGACGAAGTGATTCTCGCCACGAAAGGAGGGTTTTTCACTTTCGACGGCGACGCGCCCGCAGATCCCTCCGTCTATTTTGAAGAGAAGCTGATCAAAACCGGACTCATCAAGCCCGAGGATGTGGCGGCGGGCTGCCACGTGATGACGCCTGCCTATCTCGAGAATCAAATCGAACTCAGCCGCCAAAACCTGGGCGTCGAGACCCTCGACATCTATTACCTGCATAATCCCGAAACGCAGCTCGGCGCCGTCCCGCGCGAAGAATTCTATCGCCGGCTGGGCGTCGCATTCGAGGCGCTGGAGCGCGCCGTCGCCGACGCAAAAATCCGCGTTTACGGAACAGCGACCTGGAACGCCTACCGCGTGGGACCTGATTCGCGCGAGGCGATTTCGCTGGTCAAGGCCCTCCTCGCAGCCCGCGAAGTGGGCGGGGAGAACCATCATTTCTGCGCCGTGCAATTGCCGTTTAACTTCGCCATGCCGGAAGCTCTGGTGGCGCCGTCGCAGGAATGGGAAAACGGCGCGGCTCCGTTCCTGGAAGTGGCGCGCGCTCGCCGGCTGATGGTCTTTGCCAGCGCCAGCATCATGCAGGGCCATCTGGCCAAGGGACTGCCGGCCCATATCCGCAATTCCTTCCCGCGCCAGAAAACCGACGCGCAGCGCGCCATTCAGTTTGTGCGCTCGACTCCGGGCATCACTTGCGCGCTGGTGGGAATGTGCCAGCGCGATCACGTCGATGAGAATCTCGCGACCGCCTCCGTGCCGCCACTTACGCCGGAGGAGTTTCGCGTGATGTTCGAGAAGTAGGAAGTAGGAAGTAGGAAGTAGGAAACAGAAACTCGCGACGCTCACATGGATTGCAGGCATGGCGCATGGAGAACAACAGGAGAGATTCCGCCGCGCGATGGAAGCGCTGAGCCAGGCGGATTTCCCGGCCGCCATTGAATTACTGGGCGAGGTCGTCGTCGATGACTCGACGAACGGCGAGGCGTGGCTGCAGTTGGGCGTTTGTTATCTCGAGACGCAGCAGCCCGACCTGGCCCTCGAAGCTTTGACTCGCGCCGTCCAATCCGCGCCCGAGCACGCCACCGCGCACTACGTCTTGGGGAACGCGTACGGTTCCACCGGCAACCTGGAGCGCGCCGCGGCGTGTTACCGTCGCGCGCTCGAAATCGATCCCGACCACGCCAAGGCCGAGGAGTTCCTCGTCAAGGCAGAATCGCTGCTCGAAAGCCGCGAGCGTTACCGGAGCGGCCTGAAGTTGCTTTACTCCGCCGCGCCTTCGGCCGCCGACCTGAACCGCGCGCTGCGCGAACTGGTCCAGTCGGTCGCCATCTTTCCGGAATCTCCCGCCCGCGACAATCTGCTCGAGTGCGCGCGCAAATTGCTGGCACTGAAAACCGAAGGGGCCGTGGCGGTGGAGCGATCGCTTGAATCCGAACTCTGGTCGGCGGCGTGCGAGCGCGGCTTTCAATGCATCAAGTTCGACAACTGGGTCGGCGCGCGCGCCGCCTACGAAGAGGCGCTCGCCTACCGTTTCCAGGACGCCTTCGTCCACCACGCGCTGGGATTCAGCTTCGCCGAACTGGGTGAGTTGGACGATGCCGTCCGCGCCTGGCTGCGCACTGTCGAGCTCGACCCCGACTACGACTTCACTCGATTTGGAAGAGTCGCAAAGGAACGGTAGAGCCGGTCGGCGCCTGCCGCGGGCACGGGGGCGCACCAGTTGCGCGGGGCCCGCCTTGACAAAGCGGCACCTTTCGGTTACGTTGCCTTCTTTACTTCGAAAACATTCACACCACAGTTCAGGGGGGAAATTTGCCGCGCAAACAGGTCGTCACGCTTATTACCGACTTCGGCCATAACGATCATTTCGTGGGAGTGATGAAAGGCGTCATGGTGAGCATCAACCCCGAGGTTGAAATCGTGGACGTTTGCCATCAGGTGAACTCCTACGATATTTTCGACGCCGCCTACGTGCTGGCGCAAAGCTACCGCTTCTTCCCTTCCGACACCATCCACCTGGTGGTGGTCGATCCCGGCGTGGGTACGGCGCGGCGGCCGTTGCTGGCGCGCACCATGGATCAGAAGTTTGTCGCCCCGGACAACGGCGTGCTTTCGCTGGTTTACGAGCGTGAGGAGAACATCGAGGTGCGGCACGTCACTTCCGACCACTACTTCCTGAACCCCGTCAGCAACACCTTCCACGGACGCGACATCTTTGCCCCCATCGTGGGCTGGCTGAGCAAGGGCCTGGAAGTGGACAAGTTCGGGGAACCCATCACCGACTACGCCAAATTCTCCTCTCCGAAAGCCAAGAAAGTCAGCGACACGTTGGTCAAAGGGGTCGTCATAAGGATAGATAAATTCGGCAATATAATCACAAATATTACACCGGAAGATGTGCCTCAGCTCTTTCAGGAGAATCCCCCGGCCTTCAAGATCGTCATCGGCCAGCAGGAAATCACCAAGCTGAACCTCGCCTACTCGATGGGTAAGCCTTCTGAAATTTTCGCCATGGTGGGGAGTTCGGGCTTTCTCGAGGTGTGCACCAACCGCGGTTCCGCCGCCAAGACCCTCAACGCCAATCGCGGCGCGGAAGTGGGCGTGATGCTGGGCGGGTGAGCGGCGCAAGTTGTAGCGCCGGTCTATGACCGGCGTCTTGCCTGCTCTTTGATTTCGCCGCTCATAGAGCGGCGCTACAGCGGTGCTACGCGGTCGCCTTGGGCACGGCCGCGGGTACTGGAACCTTCTCGATCTTCACTTTGGCGACGCGCCGCCCTTCCATATCCAAAACTGTGTAACGCCGGCCTGCAAAGAGGAAACTCTCGCCGCCCTGGGGAATCGTTCCCAGGCGTTCCAGAACAAAACCCGCCAGTGTCGCGTAGCCCGCGTCGCGCGGGACGACGATATCGTATTCCTCGGCCAGTTCGCGCAGGCTCAGCGAACTGTCCACCACCAGGATATTCTCCGCCACATTGTGAATAGCTTTCTCCTCGCGATCGTATTCGTCCTGGATCTCACCCACGATCTGCTCGAGCAAGTCCTCCATCGTCACCAGGCCGACGAAGGTTCCGAACTCATCCACAACCAGGGCCATCTGCGAGTGGCGCGCGCGGCTCTCGTCGAGCATCTGATCGAGCGTCATGGTCTCCGGCACGATCATGGGCTTGTAGAGCAAGGCGCGCAAATCCAGGGGATCGTCGAGCGGAAGGCGTTGCCGCAGCCGATCGAACGCCACGCGCAGCAAGTCCTTGGTGTTGAGGATGCCGACGATGCGGTCGGGTGATCCTTCATAGATGGGCACGCGCGAGTAGCGGTCCTCCACGACCCGGGCAAGAAGCGAGCGGAGATCCTGGGTCAAAGGCAGGCAAGTGATTCTCGGGCGCGGCACCATGATTTCGCGTACGTGGACGTTGTGCAGATCAAAGACGCTATGGATCATCTCTTCCTGCTCTTCGCCGAGCAGGCCGCGCTTGCGAATGCCGGAGACGATCAGCTTGGCTTCTTCCGGAGTGTGGACGGCTCCATGACCGCGCCCCGGATGGTGTCCCAGAAGCCGGAGAATTACTCCTGCCATCCCGTCCAACGCCCGCACGGCCGGCTTGCTGATCTGCAAAAACACGAGCATGGGAGGGGCGAGCAGCAAGGAGGCTTGTTCGGCGCGATCGTAAGCCAACGCCTTGGGGACGAGCTCGCCCAGAACCATCAGCAGGGTGGTAATCAGAAGAAAGGCGATACCCACGGAAATTGAGTGTGCGAC
>CAZTHM010000179.1:0-7563 GCA_964613505.1 uncultured Acidobacteriota bacterium
ACATCTCGCATCCCGCCGAAGTTGAGGGAGTAGCACGGGGCTACGTCGAGGCCGGGAGTGAAATCATTCTTACCAATACTTTTCGATCCAACCGCGTGGCGCTTGATACGTATGGTCTCACGGGGAGGCTGGAAGAAATCAACCTGGCGGGAGTGGAAATCGCACGCCGCGCGGCGAGCCACTCCGCTTACGTGTTCGCCTCCATCGGCCCGAGCGGAAAAATGTTGATGACCGGCGAAGTCAGCGAAGACGAACTGAAGAGAGCTTTTGCCGAGCAGGTCAATCTTCTCGCCGTGGCTGGCGTGGACGGCTTGGCGATTGAGACCATGACTGACCTGGCGGAGGCCAAGTTGGCAGTCGCGGCGGCTGGAGAAACCGGCCTGCCCGTCGTGGCCTCGATGGTTTTTGATTCTGGCAAGGAAAAGGACAGCACGATGATGGGCGCCACCCCCGAGCAGGCCGCCGAGGAATTGACCGCGGCGGGGGCGGACGTCATCGGGGCAAATTGCGGGGTTGGGATCGCCGGATATATCTCCGTCTGCCAGCGCCTGCACGCTGCGACGGAACGACCCATCTGGATTAAACCCAATGCGGGCTTGCCAGAGATCGTCGAAGGCAAGGTTGTGTATCGAATGACCGCGGAAACATTCGCCGCCTTCGTTCCTGCTATGATTCAGGCGGGCGCCAGTTTCATCGGCGGGTGCTGCGGGACGGAACCGGAATTCATTTGGGCCATCGTCGAGACCCTGCGGCGCTGGAAACGCCGATAGCGGACCGTGTACACCACAAGGAGACTCCTCTGCGCCTCAAACTCATCAGTTGCGAAATTTTCTATCGCGAGATGTGCACCGCGGTGGCGCGCTCGGCCAATCCCGTGGATATCGAATTCCTATCCAAGGGCCTGCACGATATCGGCAGCGCCAAGATGCTCGGCCGCGTGCAGGAGGCCGTAGACCGAGTGGACGCCTCGACATACTCCGCCGTGCTTTTGGGCTACGGACTTTGCAACAACGGCCTGGCAGGCCTGACGGCGCGCGCTATCCCGCTGGTGGTGCCGCGCGCGCACGACTGCATCACCGTGTTTCTGGGCAGCAAGGAACGCTACCAGGATTACTTCACCGACCACCCCGGCGTCTATTTCAAAACTACCGGATGGATCGAGCGCGGCACGAATGGCGGCGATCTGAACCAGCTCTCCATCGCCCACCAGATGGGGATGGATGCGAGTTACGAGGAACTGGTCGCCAAGTACGGCGAAGACAACGCGAAGTATCTCTTCGAAGAACTGTGCAACACCGTCAAGAACTACTCGCAAATGACTTTCATCGAGATGGGCGTCGAGCCCGACGACAGCTTCGAGCGCCGCACCCGCGAAGACGCCCAAGAGCGAGGCTGGAAATTCGAAAAAGTTCCCGGCGACCTGTTGATGATCCAGCGCCTAGTCGATGGAGTTTGGGATGCCAAGGAATTTCTGGTAGTTCCGCCCGGCTGGCGCGTGATGGCCAAGTACGATGAAGGCATTATTGCGGCCGAGGAGGTTCCCCGTGACCAGCCGTGATCGCGTGCTGGCGATGATCGAAGGCCGGCCAGTGGACCATCTGCCCTGTATGCCCATCACCATGATGTTCGCTGCCGACCAGATCGGCGCGAAGTACCGCGAATACGCCACCGACTATCGCGTGCTGGTCGAGGCGCAGATTCGCACGGCGGAAGCGTTCGGCTTCGATTACGTCTCCGTCATTTCCGATCCGGGATGTGAGGCGGCGGACTGTGGCGCCACGATCAAGTATTTCGACGACCAGCCTCCTGCGATTGACGAAACGCAGGCGCGCCTGGCGGATAAGGCGGCATTCCGGTCTCTGAAGGTTCCCGACCCGCAGGGCGGCGGGCGGATGACGAATCGAGTTCGCGGCGTGGCGCTCTTCAAAGAGCGCGTGGGCGGCGAGAAGCTGATCGAAGGCTGGATCGAGGGCCCGTGCGCCGAGGCCGCCGACCTGCGCGGCATCAATGTCCTGATGACGGATTTCTACGACGATCCAGCGTTCGTTCGCGACCTGTTCGAATTCGTCGTCGAGATGGAGTTGCACTTCGCGCGCGCCCAGGTGGACGCCGGAATCGATTTGATGGGGATTGGCGATGCGGCAGCCTCGCTGGTAGGTCCGGCGATTTACGAAGAATTCGTCGGGCCCTGCGAAAAGAAAATGATCGACGGATTGCACGCCATGGGCACGCGCGTGCGCTTGCACATCTGCGGGAACACGCGCCGGATCCTCGCCGGAATGGGCCGCCTGGGCTGCGAGATCGTTGACCTGGATTACATGGTCCCGCTCTCCGATGGGCGAGAGAAGATGGGGCCGAATCAAGTGCTCCTCGGCAATCTCGATCCTGTGCGCGCGGTGCGCAACGGAACGGCGGAGTCCATTGCCGCTGCGATCACCGAGTGCCACCGCCAAGCCGGCCCACGCTACATTGTTGGGGCGGGCTGCGAAATTCCGCGCGACACGCCGCACGAAAACGTTCGCGCCTTCGCCGCATACGCCCGAGCGCACGCGTAGCGCCGCCTGCTGTAGCGGCGGTCTATGACCGCCGGCTTCGCCCACATGATTTCGGCGCTCATAGAGCGCCGCTACAAACATCATGCCCGACCTCGTTCGCATCGAACTCCAACCGCTCGGGGAAATCTTCGAGCTCGAGCGCGGCACGCCGCTGCAGGACGTGCTGTTCGCACACGGAGTGGAATTCCCCTGTGGCGGGCGCGCGCGCTGCAAAGGCTGCCGCGTGCGTGTGGCGAGCGGCGCATTGCCCATCACACCGGAGCAGCAAGGACTCTTGAGCGCCGAGGAACTCGCCGCCGGGTGGCGGCTTTCGTGTTGCTGCAAGGCCGAGAGCGATCTCACCCTCGAGCTCGGCCAGTGGGAAGCAGCAATCCTTGCGGACAACTCGGTTTTCGAGTTCACGCCGCGCGAAGGGCTCGGCGTCGCTGTGGACCTCGGGACAACGACGCTGGTCGCGCAACTGCTCGACCTTCGGAATGCGCACGTGCTCGCCGTGCGCACGGCGCTCAACCATCAGGCGAGCTTTGGCGCCGACGTCATGAGCCGCGTCAGCGTCGCATTGGCCCCCGACGGTTTGCGCCGCCTCAGCGGCCTCATTCGCAGTCAGATTGGGAAACTCATCGCAGAGTTGCTCGCGGCCGCACATGCGGGCGGCGAACAAATCGAATCGGTGACGGTGGTCGGCAACACCGTAATGCACCACCTGTTCTGCGGCATCGATGTCACGCCGCTCTCCCGCTATCCCTTCGAGCCGGCGCGCGACGGCCTGGAGATTTGTCGCGCCAGCGAACTTGGCTGGAAACTGGGCGGCGATCCGCCCGTGCGTTTTCTTCCCTGCCTGGGCGGATTTGTGGGGAGCGACATCCTCGCGGGGATTCTGGCCACGCGGCTTCACGAAAGCGACGCCCTGGTCGCCCTGGTGGATTTAGGCACCAACGGCGAAATCGTAATCGGAAATCGCGAGCGGCTGCTGTGCGCTTCGACCGCCGCCGGGCCGGCATTCGAGGGCGCGCGGATTTCGATGGGGATGCGCGCTGCGACCGGCGCGATTTCGGCGGTCAGCGTCGAGGAGGGCGCGTTCCGCTGCCACGTGCTCGGCAACGTCGCGGCGCGCGGCATCTGTGGCAGCGGCTTGGTTGACGCCGTAGCCGCGGGGCTCGACCTAGGGCTTATTGAACCCAGCGGCCGCCTGCGCAACGGCGCCAACGGCACGCTGATGCTCTCGCCGCCGGTGGCTCTTACGCAAAACGACATCCGTGAATTGCAACTCGCCAAAGGCGCCATCGCGGCGGGGATTCGCTTGCTGCTGGCGCGCTGGGGCGCGGAGGCGAAGGATCTGACGCGACTCTATTTGGCGGGCGCGTTCGGAAACTACATCAGCCGCTCGAGCGCCCGCCGCATCGGCCTGCTCGATTTCCCGTCCGAGATGGTCACGCCCGCCGGCAACACCGCGCTGCTCGGCGCCAAGCTGGCCCTATTCAATTCCGACGACGCTGCCTACGCCTACACGTCCTTAAGGGGCAAGGTCCAACACGTCGCGCTCAACACCGACCCGCGTTTCCAGGAAACCTTCGTGGACCAGATGGCCTTCCCCGCCGGGTAGCAGCGGCATACTTTCAATGCCGTGGCTACGCGCTTTGGACTGCGGGAGCTAGCTCCCGCTTTGCTCTTCGGAAGCCAAGCTTCCGCCGGCCCGCCGACGGTTGCGCCACAGAAGAAACCCCGCCCCGATTAGTCGGGGCGCTGCCCGCTCCCCAATCTGGGTCATCGGCGTAACCTGCGTCACAGTGGCGCCACTTCTCCCCAATCTGGGTCATCGGCGTAATCTGCGGATTGGAGGGGATCGACGCGTGGTCGGCGAAAAGCCCACGGCATACACCCCGTGCCGTAGCTACGCGCTATGACCCAAACGATCCCCGAATGGTTTCAGTGAGGTTCTGCCGCCTCAGTTCGAATGCAATAAACGGATAGTAACGCTCGACAAAATCAAGCGGGAGTTGGCCGAGGGCATACTCTTTCGCGATGGAGAAACGAAATTGGACAAGACTGTCTTCATTTAGCCTCAGAACTGAAATTGTGTTGACAACCTGCACCTCGACTTCCGGGCGTAGTCCGGTGCCAGCCTTAACAAGAAACGTGGTGAAATCCAGGAGGAACCATCCAGGCTGTATATAGAAAGGGTCAAGCAAGCCTGTGCTATCGGCTTTGTAGTAGTTCAGTTTTTCGTCCGCTAGCCTAAAATTGCCCCATTGGTAGGCGAGATCCGGCCTCAGCGATTTCGGCTCGAAGTGGTCGACGGTGGAGTGCAAGGGCACCCACATTGAGGAGTATGCGCAGATCTGGCGGTATGCTGCTTGAAGCTCCGGGAGACAACGATTCCAGTAGTTCCTCTTTTTGAATTGTTTCGCGGTAGGCGCTGCGACACTTCTTAGAAATGCCAAGCCGGGTACGCGTACGTTAGCCGCAAAAGTGGGCGGCTCCGGCTGAGATACAACGGGAATCAATATTAGAGGCCTTTCTTCTCGGCGAAATACATCCACCTCGGCCAGAACTCGTCATCGGCCGACAGCGCCTTTTTGAGCTCGCTCGTTGCTACTCTTATTTCAGCCGGGGTACCTTCTCCCTTTTCCAGCAGAGCCTTTGCTCGCTCGATTGCCACTTCGCCATCAGGCGACCGGGCTTGTTTGAGTTGGAATAAGTCTGAGGTTAGCCAAGCGTCAACGCGACCATAGCGCACGAATGGAAGCTCTTTGAAGCTGACCTTTCCCGCGTCAGAAAGTTCCAGATGGAAAAGCTTGTCATTTTCGTCGGAAAAGTTGGTTTCGATCGAGGCGAGGACAAGAGGTGAGTGCGTCGCAACGATCATCTGTGCCTTTATTTCGCGACTTAGAATTGTCGTCACGTCGAGCAGGGCTGGTAATATCATCCTCTGCCATTTTGGATGGAGATGGGCCTCCATCTCGTCAATCAGAACCACCATGTTCTGTTGAGGGGGCTTCTTCGCCAGAGATGAGGAAATCTTGTGCTCGTTCCATGTCCATACTAGGAGGTAGCCGATGGTCGCTATCCTTTTCACGCCGGCGGACTCGTGAATGAAGGGGACGTCGCCGTATCTGTGCGAAATGGTCGGAATTTCCCGAGCGTCATGAGGAAGGCGTATGGGTTTACCTGGTTCCAGGGGGCCAATATCCGGCGGGGACAGGCGCCGCAGCACTTGTCTGAAGGTATCAAAAAGGGTCGTGTCCGGGTTGGTTTGCCACTTCACCCAGTCCCTTAGTAAGCCTTCGATCTTGCGTCCAAGCCCGTTCAAAGCCTCGTCCCTCGAAACGACGAAAAGTCCGCCTTGTTCGTTCGACCCGTACTGGCTGGCAAACTGCAGATTCCTAATCGGGTCCCATATTGCAAAGGATCCGTCTACGCGAGCGTACACCACGATCCCGGGTATAGTCGGCCTCCGCTTTGGCACGGGCCAACTTTGAGTATCCCAATCGAATGCAACCACTGTTCTCTTCGAAGCAGTTTCTCTACCGGATATTTCGAAGGTGATCTTGGGTTCACTGCGCTTGGCGTCCAGTCGAGCAAGTGCCGGTCTTCCCGTTTCTGCCCAATGTCCGGTCAAAGCCCACCATGCGCACTCAAGTAGAAACGTCTTGCCCAGCCCGTTATCCCCGGTGATGATGGACAATCTCGAGCCCGGACTTAGAGTGAGTTTCCTGCCTGGTCCCACACCCTCAAGTTCCAGGAAATTAAGAACACCTCCCTCTTCTGGACGTGCATCGGGAGCGGGGCCGAGAACCTTCAACAGCTTGGCGTCAGAGTACGGTTCTTCCGTAAAGAGGCCCTCGGATGATCCGGCCGGGACAGAAGCCTCGAACAGTGCCTCGCGCTCCGCTTTAGTAATGTGGAACTGCTTGAAAAAGCTGTCGACAACGGATTCGGGTGTCGTCTGCGGCGGCCACTTCTTATCGCGGAAAATCCAGATTGCGAGCCAAAACGCAGGAATCTTCCCGCTCTTGTCTCTTTCCAGCTTGTCCTTCAAGACTCGGATGTAGTTAGGTCTCCAACCCCATTTGTGCGTGTCTTTCTTGTGAATGAAGGCTTTCGCCAAATCACTTTTCGTGCGGGTGCTTTGAGCTCCGGAAGAGGCATATTTAGGCGACAACCATCTTTTCTGCGGATTTGCTGTCCTGAAAGGTTGATAAGGCCGCTTCGAAGCGACGTCGGGCTTGTAGTACTTATCCAAAAACTCTTTATCTTTCCTATCGTACGGGAAACTCTTGCTTCGGCCAACTGGTAGGCCGCCCAGCTTGCCCACTAGAAATGATTGCCCGAAGAATGGGTGGAGACGTTCGAAGTGAGTAAGCGACTGCTTAACTCGCTCAAATGCAAAATACATGGCAGATTCAAAGCGCAGATGAGAGCTGTTTCACTGTGTATTTGCAGAATTCCGGGTTTAGGTCAATGCCAGTCGCATCGTGGCCGGTTGCGAGTGATACCCGCAACGTGGTTCCACTCCCTGCATAAGGATCGAGTACGTGACCCCAGGACGGACAACCTAGCTCCAGGCATCGCAGTACCAACTCGTCTGGAAACGGAGCGGTGTCTAAGCCGTTCGTTGGTTTAGGCCTTGCCGATATTGTCCAGACATCTTCCTCGACCTCGATGTTTTCTAGGGCCGGACGGTTGAAGTAGTACTTGCGGTTCTTGACAAACATGAAGACGTACTCGTAGCTTCTGCGTGGCCTGTCCTTGACTGCCTCAGGAAGTGCATGCTTCCGATGCCAAATTATGGCGCTCCTTAGGACCCAGCTTCGGTTCGCCATCCCGATCGCTACCCGCCAAGGCACTCCAATAACCGATTTGGGGCGAATGCCGATGCCGACACCACCGCTTTTATCGACGGCCCTCAAGCCAAACCGCCGCTTCGTGCTTTTGGGATCAACCCCCTGCGACTCCCCTTTTCCTGAGTAACGGGTGCCACCGAGATTCAAGAACAACACTCCTTCGT
>CAZTHM010000180.1:0-4928 GCA_964613505.1 uncultured Acidobacteriota bacterium
GGCTGGGCCTCTTCGCGAGCCGCGGCCAGCTTGGTGGTCGCCTCTTGTTCGGACGTAATGGTCTCAACCCGGGCGATCCGGAGGACATTGCCCTCCAAAGTCTTCCCCAGGCGGTTGTTCTTGAGAACGATGTCCAGAGCCTGGTCCCACGGCACAGCATCCAGGACCATCGTGACATTCCCCGTAACGTTCGGATCCACGATGATGTTCAGCCCGCTGATTTCGTGGACCAGGCGGAAGAAGTCTTTCAGGTCAACGTCCTTCAGGTTCAGGGAAATGGGTTCGCCCGTGTACTTGGGCTGCTCGGAAGCGCCCCCCGCCTGACCCTGGGGCGAGGAATAGACCGTTCCGGCGGTTCCCATCGTCAAAGCTGCCCGCGCCGCCTGGATAGCTTCCGGCGATTCTGCAGGGGCCTCGGGCTTGGGCGTTGCCGCCACGGCGGACGAGCCTTCGGATGCCGGGAGGACATTCTGAATTTCCACGGCGGTGTGAGAAGCAGCGGCCGGAACCGCGGGTTGCGCCGATTCATGTGTCTCCGCCAATGCCTTGGACGGCGTTTCCGCAGGTTTCTCGTTGACCGGCGGAGGAGGAGTGGTCTTCGCCACTTCCACCGGCTTCTCCGCCGCTATCACTGCGACCGGAGCCGCCAGAGCAGGAGGAGCAGCCGCGGCCGCCTTCACTGTGGAGCGTGATCTCACCTCGACGCGTACCCCGCCGGGTTGTGCATGGACGTCAAAAGTGGGGTTTCCATTAAGATCGGCCACGACGCGTGCTATCGCCGGCTTCTCGCGGAATTGTCCAACCCGCACGGATTTCACCCACTCGGAGTGGGAGGCGAATGAACGCTGCGCGGTTGCGGCCCGAGCTCCTTCAAAGTCTACAACCAAACGCGCCGGGTCCGTCAGATGAAGCACCTTGTAGGCGCTGGGATGAGTCGTCGCGATGTCAATGTAGGTTTCACCGGCAGGCCCGGACTTAATGGCGACCCCGGAGACCGTGACGGGGCCGCGCGGGGCGGATTTCGTTGCCGGCTGGACGGCGCTGGTCTGGATCGGCGTTGCGGGCACGGGTTCCACCGCCAGGGCGGTACTGCCCGCTGGGGAAGCTGCGCCCGCGGTCAGACGAAGCCCCGAGACGTCTTTCTCGATCTTGACGGACGCCGCCTGCTTCACACCCAATTGCACTCGAACGACGGGGACGCCGTTCGAATCGGAGTACTGCAGAAGGTGGTAGCCACCAAACACCCCGCCTGGCAACTCGCCCTCTTTAGCGACCCCGCCGGCCTTGACGCCCTTCAAGTCCAGCAGCAGGGAGTCCGCGGTTGCCCGGACCGGCTGGAAGGAATAGGGGCCGTCAATGCGCAGAAGGAGTTGGTGGGCGGACGCCCCGCCGCCGGCGGTAATCGCTTTCAGACTCGCCAGGGGCTTGGTCGCACCGTCCCGGCTCTGAGCGACGGAGAGCGTCCCCAGAACCAACCCGATCATTGTGAGTGAAAGGATAGCTTTTCGTCTCATCTTCCCTCTCCAGGGCCCGTGCTCAGCCGTTTAACCACGTCGCGAACTCCGGATGGCCCGCTGGGTTCCGAGTAGTTCTGCTTGAAGTTGACTGAGTCAGGAGTAATCTTACCTACTACACCGTCGTACACCGCGTCGTTCTCCCGCAGGAAATAGGCGCGGTTCGTGTTGTTGTCAACGACCGCGATCATGGTATTGGTCGTGTCGAGCCGAACGATCCCCTCGAGGCGCATTTGGTTGATCAACAGGCCTCGGGTTCCCGGCGGGAGGGGGCCTAATGCTTGCTCCGGCATACCTTCACGTCCCGGCGCGGGGGGCGAGGGGAGCTTGAAGGGGTCCCTCCTGCCGACGATCTCCTTTTCGGCTGGAGCCTTGGGCACAGGAGGTGCTCCACCGCTCTTCTTGGCAGAGACTTTCTTCTCAGATGCTTTCTTGGGAGCCGAGGCTTTGAGTTTTGCCGCCGGCGCACTCGCCTTCTTGCTGGGCGCGGCCTGGACGGCTGGCGCCGCTTCGGGCGGCGGAGTCGGCGTGCCTGAGCCCAAGCCAACCGAGCTCATCAACATCCCGGCAATGAGCAGCCCCCACTTCATCCTGATCTTTGCGCAACTAAGCCCATGTTTGAACATGTCTGTCATCCTGACTTATTTCTTTTTTGCCGGCCCCGCAGGTGCCTGCGGTTTGTTGTAGAAAGTCGTAATTACGCAATTCGCCCCCACCGTTTCGTTCGGGAGGATCGTGAAAACCCCTCCCCCACCCGCGCCCGCCGGCGGGCCGAGGGATAGACCCGAGACACTGACGATCCGTTGCTGCTTTGCGAGCCGGTCAAAGAAATTCAGCATGGAGAAGTAAGTCCCATCGATCCGCACGCTGAACGGCATTTCCATGTAATAGTCACGGGTCACCAGCGGCTGAGCGGTGAAATTGCGCAAGTGAATCGTTGAGCCCGTGGCCGTGTTGTAAACCATGCGGACGAACTCGTCGGTGTCTGGTTCATCCGGCACGATAGTCCGCAGGGTTTCTAGCTGCTTCGACAGTTGCGCAATGCGGTTCAGCAATTCCGTCCTCTGGCTCTCGACGGCTTGGTTCTTCAGGTTTTCGGCGACCAGCCGCGTGAGCTCCGCCTTCAGTGAGGTCTTTGTAGCAGAGAGCGGAAGCACATACATGTAGAAGACCCCGCCCGCCAAGACAATTGGGATGACGGAGAGGACAACCGCTTGGACGCTCGCTGGAAGGTCATTGAAACTCTTGGCCATTGTCGTTCTCCCCTAGAAACCCACCTGCCGGGCCGGCGTGGCTTGGCCTGCCCCGGGCGGTGCCTGTGCCGCGGGCGGCTGCGCCGGTGGCATCTTGTAAACACAGTCGACATTGAACTTAAAGGCCAGGCGGCTGAACTGATCTTCCTGATAATACTGGCGTAACTGAACGTCCTGGAAGCGGCCGGAACCCTGCAGGTTGGCGATGAAATTGGCAATGGACTCGACGGAATTCGACTGCCCCTTAATGACCACTCGCGCCCCTTCCGGCGCCACCGTCAACAGATAGAGGTCGGTGTTGTGCGTGGCGACAGTTCCGAGGTAGGTCATGAAGTCGACAGGCCCAGCCTTGCTGTTGAGCAACGCCTGGATGGTGTTGATGCGACTCTCGAGTTGCTCCCGCTGCGCCAGGTAGCGCTGGTTTTCGGCGCGGATCTGGGCCAGGCGGTCAGCCTCGACCTTCGCCTTTGCGATATCCTTGTTCAAGTCGGCAATCTGGCGCGACCACACTGTGTAAAGCAAAAACACGACCACGGTGCTGACCACGACGCTGACCACGAAGATCGCCGCCTGCCGCCCCGCCGAGGTGGGGGCGGACGGCCCTTTTGGTTTCTTCTCCTCAATTCCCAGCAGGTTAATCCTGATCATGGCGTGTCAAAGCTCCTCAAGGCCAGCCCAACGGCAACGCTCATGCGTGGTGCAATGTCGTTGATGTAGCTGGTGTCGAACTTGGAGGGATTGATTTCAATCCTCTGAAAAGGATTTAGAATTTCAACCGGAACATTGAACTCCTCTTTGAGCAGGTCCACAAGGCCTTCGATTTTCGCCGTACCACCCGCAACTAAGATCTGCTGGATGTTCTCCGAGGTAGTGGTTTGGCGGAAGAAATCAAAAGTCTTCTGCACCTCGAGGAGGAGGATCTCGGAAACGGACCGGATGTGGGGGGTCTTGGCATCAGCCGAAACTGTGCCCACTTCCTGTCCCTGCTTGAGCTTTTCGGCGTCCTCGAAACTGAGATCGAGCTCCTTTTGGAGCGTGTCGGTGTACTGATTGCCGCCCACCGAGACGTCGCGCGTGAACAACGGCACGCCGCCGCGAATAATGTTGATGTTCATGAGGCTGGCGCCGATATTCAAAAGGGCGGTCATGCGATCCGGCGGGGGCTCATAGTTCACTTCGAAAGCGTTCTGGAGGGAGAAAGCGTCGATTTCCACGACCCTGGCTTCTTTTCCCGCCTGGCTGACCACATTGGTGTGGTTCAAGATCTTGTCGCGCTTCACCGCCACCAGCATCACATCAAAGCCCGGGCCTGCCTGCGCCGGCCCCAGCACCTCATAGCTCATAAAGACGTCGGCCATGTCGAAAGGTATGTATTGCTGCGCTTCATAGGGGATGGCGTTCGCGACCTCGTCCTCCGAAGGCGCATTGACGGTGATCCGTTTCACGATCACCGAATGTCCGGAAACTGCCGTGGCGATTGCCTTGGTTTTGATCTTGTGATCGGTGAAAATCTTCTCGATCACATTAGCCACCGTGAAGGAGTCCATGATGGCGCCGTCCACCACCGTGTCCTGGCCAAGGCTTTCCATTCCCAGGCTCAGCAGCTCGTATTCGGAACCCTTCTTCTTGAGCTCCACGGCCTTGACAGAACTGGACCCGATGTCTAACCCTACCAGGCCTTTCGGTTTTCCCATTCCAAACATGTGCGCTGCTCCCTAGCGGACGCCCGCGCGCAACTTTCGCCCGGTGCGCTCATCGCGTTGCGTGCTCTGACGCTCCATCCAGCGGTCGAGGACGGTCTTTTTGAACTTCCAGCGGTTTCCCAGCTTGAAAGCGGGAATCCTCTCTTCATAAACGTATTTATAGAGAGTTTCTCTGGAAACCCCGAGGTAATCCGACGCCTCTCGAATGTCCATGACCTCTCGAATCTCAACCATAACGGCAGCCTTTTGGAAGGCCTCCCTACTCAATCAAGACTGGCTCAGGAATAAACGATCAGTTAGAGTACCCCGGGAAACGGGGTCAATGCAATGGCTTATACGCCCTTCTGTTTTGCAATGTCAAGTGTTTTTTTGTATGCCGTATGGGTATCTTAGTGAATTAGGGGGCTTAGAGGGGGTTATTCCAGCTGAAATCCGCAAGATATTGTGGCCGTTCAGAG
>CAZTHM010000180.1:4938-7558 GCA_964613505.1 uncultured Acidobacteriota bacterium
GGTTCTCTGAGGCCACAATATCTTGCGGGAATTAGGGGGCTTAAGGGGGGTTATTCACGTCAATTCCCGCAAGATATTGTGGCCTCAGAGAACCCTGCCCCTGTATCTTGGTGTGATGACCCGTCAAAAAAAACTGCGTTCTCTCCCCCGTAGCGGGCGTTTTTCGGCCTTGCAGCGACCGCTTTCCTCTTCGAAATTCCCCTCATGCAGCAGCCCGGGAACTGCTATCATGGCTGGCGGGCTGCTGAAAAAAATGAGAATCGGAGGAATGAGTATGTTCAGAAGCAGGACGCTTGCAGCAGTTGTTCTGGCGACGGCCTTAGCAATCGGCGCCAATCTCGAGGGATCAGAACAAACCAAGTCAAGCACCGTTAAAGGCTACGTTCTTGACTCGGCGTGTGCCTTCGTTAGGAACGTCAAGAAACCAATGAACGCGGGCCAGTGCGCCCTGGAATGTGCCAAAGCGGGCTCGCCCCTCGTCATCTTGACGGAGGACGGGACTATCTATTGGCCAATTTCCGAATCGATGCCTGCCACCGGGCAAAATCAGCGGTTAATGGAGTACGCAGGAAAACGGGTGGCCGCCCAAGGCAAAGTTTTTGATCGCGGCGGCTCACGCGCCATCGCCATCGAAAAGATCGAAGTGGCCCCCGAAGCCAAGTAGACGTGTGACGAGCCAAAAGAGGAGGGCCGGCTCTCCCGTTAGCCCGCTCCCAATTTGCCAATCGGAATCGGGGCGCGATACTCCCAGTCTGCCGTGGGGCTGGACTTGTACCGGAACAGGCGGCAGGCTGCACAAAGCTCTGCCACAGTGTAAGGCGTTGCCTGAGCCTGCCAGTCGTGCTGGCAAGTGCCAGCCAGGGGCTTGGTTGGCTTGGGTAGTGGCGCGTCTTTATCCATGTCTCAGTCTTCTAAGTTATTTGTAATCTTACAATTACCCACCAACCACGCCGAGCTCTCGGATCCATATATTGCGGTAACGGACGGGATGGTCATGGTCCTGAAGGCTTAAGGGCAGCTTCTCCGGTCCTGCCTTATAGGGAGGCCGCGCCTTATGGGTCGTCGGCCCGGTGAGTTCTACGCTATCTTGCACGAGCACGCCGTTGTGCAGCACAGTCACCCGAGCCGGATTGAGTAGCTTACCGTCCTTGTCAAACCTCGGCCCATGAAAGACGATGTCGTAGGTTTGATACTGGCCCGGAGGGCGGGAAGCGTTCACCAGGGGCGGATATTGCCCGTAGAGCGCCGAAGCCTGACCATCAGCGTAAGTAACATTCTGGTAGGAATCCAGCACCTGGATCTCATAAAGACCCATCAAGAATACACCACTATTCCCACGGTCCTGATCCTGCCCTCGGGGCGGGTCGGGCGAGGCCCACTCGACGTGGAGCTGACAGTCTCCAAAAGTGTCCTTTGTCTGGATCTGGCCGCTCTTCGCCACAGCCTCGAGGTATCCGTTCTCAACCTTCCATTTTGCCGGCTGGCCTTTCGTGGTTTGCCACTTCGAAAGGTCCGCTCCATCGAACAAAACGACGGCATCCGATGGCGGCTTTCCGGCCATGTCCTGAGTACTGGCGGTGCCCGGCGTGATGATCGGCGGCCTGGGCCGGCTGGTATCGTGAATCTTCCATCGAGGGTCAACCTGAAATCCGAATGCGGCGATACTGAAGCTTCCGACCATCACCGCGGCGGCCAACCAGTGGCCAGCCTTCATCTCAAGGTTTTGCATGTCGATCTCCTCTCCAACGAATCAGTCACCACCTGCGGGCGGCTACCGGTCTTGCGAAAAGACGGCGGAGGGCAGAGTGTACGTCGTTGCGGGTGTCGTGTCCAGAGGGAGGAACCACGGGCTCTTGCACTGGACTCGCTTCCCAAGGCAAGATGAGTGGGAGGGAAACCGATTGCGGGAAGAGCTGATCAGATTACGGAAAACGCTGGTGGGGACCATCATCCTGGTGAGTCTTTCCCAACGCCTTTCCTTTCCCCAGTCCGCTCCGGCTCAGTCTGACGAGACCTTGAAACGCGCGCAGGAACTTGTGCAGCAAGGCGACATCACTCAAGCCCGCAGCTTGTTGAGAAGTGAGCAGGGAAAGTTCACTCGGGAGCCCGGTTACTACAACTTGCTGGGCGTAATCGAAGCGAGAGATGGCAACTACCGGGCAGCAGAAACGGCTTTCAGGCAGGCTATAAAGTTAGTGCCAAACTTCACCGGCGCCTACATGAACCTTGGCCATCTTTACCAGGATAGTGCCGCTAAAGACCCTCGGGCATCCCAGAAGGCCCTCGAGACTTATCAGCGTTTGCTGGGGTTTGAACCGTCGAATGTTGAGGCGAATTACCAGGCCGCGGTATTGCTCGAGCGCCAAGGGTCATTTAAGGCCTCACTTGATCACCTGGCCCGGCTCCCGTCGGCTGCCCAGGAACGGGCGCAAGCTTTGGCGCTGCGTTTGGCGAATCTGGCCGGGCTGGGGGAGAAGACCCAGGTTGATGACGTGGCCAAACGTCTCTTAGCGTCGCCCGACCTCAACGAAACAGATGTTCTCTCCGTCTTGCCCCAACTGAAGAGCGGCTCCAAGGATGATCTGAGTGTCCGCCTGCTCGAGGGCCTTGCCACTCGGAA
>CAZTHM010000181.1:0-4928 GCA_964613505.1 uncultured Acidobacteriota bacterium
TGAAGTCACCCAGGCCTTTGACATAGGTATTCGTTGAAGGCGACAGGTCAGCCGAGCCGCCGATAAGCTCGGGCAGGCTGGTCGCGATGGCCGTCAGCACTTTGCCGGAGGCCTGGCGCGTCGCCATCGGACCATCCGAAACTTTGAAGGAAGGAATCTTCGCCGCCCAACCATCCGGGAGTTCGCCCTGTTCGAACCGCTGGAACTCCGGCGCGAGATCGGGAAACGCCTGATCATGGGCGATCCGGCAAGACTGCCATTCCGCCTCCGCGCGGGCCCCGCGCTCAACGGCTGCGCGGAAATGTGCCAGCACCTCATCCGGAATATAGAACTTGGGCTCCGCCGGCCAGCCATATACTTGCTTGGTCAGTTTCACTTCCTCTTCCCCAAGGGGCGCGCCATGCGCTTCCGCCGTGTCTTGCGCATGAGGAGCGCCGTAGGCGATGTGAGTCCGCACCATGATGATCGAAGGCTTCCCCTTCGCGGACTGCGCCGCCTCAATCGCTTGCCCGATGGCGACAAGATCATTGCCATCGCTGAGCCTTTGGACGAACCAACCATAAGCCTCGAAACGTTTCCCGGCGTCCTCAGTGAACGCCAGGTCGGTCGAGCCTTCGATGGAAATATGATTGTCGTCGTAGAGATAGATGAGGTTGTCGAGACCAAGATGGCCGGCCAGCGAAGCCGCTTCGTGCGAAACCCCTTCCATCAAGTCACCGTCGCTCACGATCCCATAAATCCGATAGTCGAGAAACTCGTGCCCGGGGCGATTGAAGCGTGCCGCAAGATACTTCTGCGCCATGGCCATCCCGACGCCGGTTGCAAACCCCTGGCCAAGCGGCCCAGTCGTCATTTCGATGCCATCGGCCAGAAGATTCTCCGGATGCCCCGGCGTTTTGCTTCCCCACTGGCGGAATTGTTTCAATTCGTCAAGCGAGAGGTCGTAGCCCGTCAAGTGCAGCAAGCTGTAAAGGAGCATCGAGCCGTGGCCCGCCGAAAGAATGAAGCGATCGCGGTTGGGCCAGCGGGCGTTACGCGGGTTGTGGCGCAGGAAGCGCGTCCAAAGGACGTACGCCATCGGCGCGGCCCCCATGGGCATGCCAGGGTGGCCGGAATTCGCCTTCTGCACTCCGTCCATGGCCAGACAGCGGATGGTGTTGATACAAAGCTGGTCAAGCTGAGTCAAATTCAAAACGCTTCCTGAAGTTGCGGGATCGGCGGGCAAGATATGAGTCCTCCATCCGATAAGTTACAGCTGCGAGTTGCGCACGGTCTCCGGCACGGGTGGCTTTCCGGGCGTTTTCGCCGCGCCAGTCTTAACGCCGCGAAGCCACAGCGCACTACAATTTGAGCGTCCGATTATATAACTTCACCGGCCAGGAAGGGCAGCACGAAAACCAATGAGACTGCATTTCGATCCGGCATGACGCATCATTCCCCACAGCGTTGGCCGTTCTGCTATTCTATGACGCCGTAATCATCAATCATAAGCGGAGAAGGAATTATGGCCAAAAAACACCTGGGAGTTATCGGGTTGGGAGTGATGGGCCGCAATCTGGCGCTAAACGCCGCCAGCAAAGGTTTCTCGGTGGCAGGCTACGAGGCGGACGCGGCCAAAGCTCAGCAAGTCGCCACGGCGGACAAGGACATCACGGTGGCAAAATCGCTGGGAGAATTCGTGGAGGCGCTCGAAACTCCTCGCCGCATCTGGGCGATGGTCCCCGCCGGCGCGCCGGTTGATGCCGTGTTGCGCGACCTGCGGCCGATGCTCGGCGCCGATGACATTGTCATTGACGGCGGCAACTCCCACTTCAAAGACACCGAGCGCCGCGCCAAGGATTGGGAGACCGTCGGCCTGCGCTTCTTCGGCATGGGTGTGAGCGGCGGCGAAGAAGGCGCCCTGCACGGCCCCTGCCTGATGCCCGGCGGCCACGAGCCGTCGTATCGCCACCTCGAGCCCCTGCTGACCAAGATGGCCGCCCAGACCACGGACGGCCCCTGTTGCACTTACATCGGGCCCGGCGGCGCCGGCCATTACGTGAAGATGGTCCACAACGGCATCGAGTACGGCATCATGCAGACCATCTGCGAGGCCTACGACATTCTGAAGAACGTTGTGGGACTCAGTGGCCTCGAAATCCGCGATCAGTTCGCAGAGTGGACCGCCGGCGACTTGAATTCATTTCTGCTTGAAATCAGTGTCACGGTGCTGGGCAAGATCGATCCCGAGACCGGCAGGCCGCTTGTCGATTTGGTCCTCGACACCGCGGAGCAGAAGGGCACCGGCAAGTGGGCTGCACAGGAAGCCATGGACATAGGTGTAGCGATCCCGACGCTGGCCTCCGCTGTCGTAGCGCGCATCATCTCCGGAGCCAAAGCCGATCGCGTCGAAGCAGCCAAGATTCTGAGCGGGCCGGCGCGGAAATTCTCCGGTGACACGAAGCATTTCATGGCCTCTGTCCGCGAGGCCTACACGCTGACCGCCCTGGCGTGCTACGCGCAGGGCTTCGAGCAGATGCGCGTGGCATCGAATGAGTACAAGTACGGATTGAAGTTCGAGGAGATCGCGCGCATCTGGAAAGGCGGCTGCATCGTTCGCGCCCGGATGCTCGACCCCATCCGCACTGCGTTTCAGAACCAGCCTGAGCTGAAGAATCTGATGCTCGCTCCGCACGTCAGCCGCTTCATCAACGAGAACGGCGACAGCTTGCGCGAGGTGGTGAGGACGGCGAATGACGTCGGCGTTCCCTGCCCCGCGTTCAGCAACACGCTGGCCTATATCGACAGCTACCGCCAACCGCGCCTGCCAGCAAATTTGCTCCAGGCTCAGCGCGACTACTTCGGCGCCCACACCTACCGCCGCATCGACAAGGAAGGCAAATTCCACACCGAGTGGGACAAGTAGGATTGCGGCCGGATATCCCAAGCACCACCGCGTCCGCTTTAGTTCAGGTGGTATACTTTGAAGGTACGCGATATCATCAGGCAGTTGGAACGGGAGGGCTGGTTCCTGGTTCGGACTCGCGGGAGTCACCGTCAGTATAAGCACTCCACGAAATCTGGCCGCGTCACGGTCGCCGGGCATCCGAATGACGACCTCGCCCCAGGAACACTGAATAGTATTCGCAAACAGGCAGGGTGGAAGGAAGCAAAGCAATGAAATACCTCGTAGTCGTGGAGAAGGCTGGGAACAATTTCTCAGCCTATGTTCCGGACCTTCCGGGCTGCGTTGCAACTGGAACTACTGTGGAAGATACACAGCGGAACATTCGCGAAGCAGTCGCCATGCATATTGAAGGCCTGCGCGAGGACGGCCTCCCCGTTCCGGAACCCCAGACGCAGGCCGAGTTTGTTGAAGCCTGACCACCCCATATCCAACGCCAGATTTTCCACGGGGCCAACGCGACTACTTCGGCGCCCACACCTACCGCCGCATCGACAAGGAAGGCAAATTCCACACCGAGTGGGACAAGTAGGATTAACAATTGTTAATTGAAGATTGAAAGTACCGATTGAAGACAGCTCCGCGGGAAATCATTGGAGGCACACGCCATGGTCAAAAAGTCTTACTTGTTCTCGCTGCTGGTTGTTGTCGCCGCGACGCAAGCAGTTGCCAAACGACCGATCACCTTTGAAGACCTGATGAAGGTTCAACGCATCTCCGATCCTCAGGTTTCACCAGACGGCAAATGGGTTGCCTACGTTCAGGGCACCGTGGATATGGAAGCCAACAAGACCGTCCGCCATATTTGGCTGGTTCCAACTGAAGGCGGCGAACCCCGACAATTGAGTCGGGGCGACGGCTCCGACACGCGGCCGCGCTGGTCCCCGGACGGAAAATCGCTTGCTTTCATTTCCACCCGCGGCGGGAAGTCGCAGGTCTGGGTCATTCCTGTGCTAGGAGGTGAGGCGCGGCAGGTGGCTTCCCTTTCGACCGAAGCCGACGGCGTCACCTGGGCAGCCAAGTCAAACACCCTGGTCTTCACGTCCAAGGTCTACCCCGATTGCACCGACGATGTGTGCAACTCCAAGCGCCTCGAAGAGCGCGCCAAAAGCAAGGTCAAGGCGCAGATCATCGACGAACTGCTATTTCGCCACTGGGACGAGTATCGCGACGGCAAGTACACTCACCTTTTCGCCGTTTCCGCGCACGACGGGAAGGCTCGCGACCTGACGCCCGGCGCGGTTGATTCCCCTACGTGGTTTTTGAGCGGGCCGGACGGGTATGCCGTCTCGCCCGACGGCACGGAAGTCTGCTACACCTCGAACCGCATGGGGGGCTCGCGCGTCGCGTGGAGCACGAACAACGATCTCTTCCTCGTCCCCGCGGGCGGCGGAGAGGCGAAGAATATTACGAAGGACAATCCGGGGTCGGATGCTTCGCCGCAATACTCGCCTGACGGTCGCTACATTGCCTACACCTCGCAGGCGCGCGACGGCTACGAGTCCGACCTCCTCCGCCTGCGCGTTTACGATCGCCAGACCGGGAAGGTGAAAGACCTCACCACAGGTTTCGATCAGTGGGTCAGCAGCTTTGCCTGGGCGGCGGACAGCGACACGATTTACTTCAACGCGCCCGAGCGCGGCCGCCAGCCTATCTTCAAGGCGTCGGTCACGAAGGCGAAGGTCGAGAAGGTCGTGGAAGGCATGACGGAGGATTTTCAGCTCACTCCCGGTGGCAAATGGATTGTCCTAACCCGCAGCAGCCTGACGCAACCGTCAGAGGTTCATCGCACTGGCATCACGGGCGGGACGCTCGTGCCACTAACGCACGCCAACGACGCGGTAATGGCCGAACTGGACCTGAATCCCGTCGAAGATGTGAACACGAAGGGCGCGCTAGGGGCGCAGATTCACAGCCTGCTCGTCAAGCCGCCGGGGTTCGACGCCAGCAAGAGATATCCCGCCATCGTCCTGATTCACGGCGG
>CAZTHM010000181.1:5028-7552 GCA_964613505.1 uncultured Acidobacteriota bacterium
CGCCGGGGTTCGACGCCAGCAAGAGATATCCCGCCATCGTCCTGATTCACGGCGGGCCGCAGAGCGCCTGGGACGATGCCTGGGGATACCGCTGGAACGCCCAGATGTTCGCGGCGCGCGGCTACGTCGTGATGATGACGAACTTCCACGGCTCCACCGGCTATGGCCAGGCGTTCACCGAGCAGATTTCCGGCGATTGGGGCGGCGCCTGCTATCAGGACGTCATGATGGCCACCGATTATCTTGAATCCCTGCCCTACGTCGATAAGACGCGCATCGGCGCCGCAGGCGCGAGCTTTGGCGGCTACATGGTCAACTGGGTTGCCGGGCACACGACCCGCTTCAAGGCGCTGGTCTCGCACGATGGCGTCTACGACAGCCGCAGCATGTACGCCGAAACGGAAGAATTGTGGTTCGACGAGTGGGAACATCACGGAACGCCCTGGGAAAAGCGCGAGGCTTATGAGAAATCTTCGACATCGAACCACGTGCAGAATATCCAGACGCCGATGCTGATCGTGCATGGCGAACTTGATTACCGCGTGCCCGTCGGCCAGGGCATTCAGCTTTTCCAATCGTTGCAGCGGCGCGGCATCCCGTCGCGGTTCCTCTACTTCCCCGACGAGGGCCACTGGGTACTTAAGCCGCAAAATGGCCAGTTGTGGTTCAAGACTGTGCTGGATTGGCTGGATAAATATTTGAAGTAGTCGAGAGTCGAAAGTTGACAGTTGACAGTTGAAAGTCAATCCACGAATATCACGACGGACCACTTGATGTATGGCTAGCATGGGTAAAGTCGCTGACGAATGTGTCGCCGACGTAAGGTGCATAGATGACAATTTGCAGGTGACGCTGGTGGACGGTCGTACGATCAGTGTTCCCCTGGTTTGGTATCCTCGCCTCTTCCACGCCACGAAGAAGCAGAGGAGGAATTGGCAGGTTTGCGCAGGCGGGTACGGGATTCATTGGCCCGATGTGGATGAGGACTTGAGCACCGAAGGTTTGTTGCGCGGCGCACCGGCGCCACGACCAACTGTGAAGGCATGAGCGTTTAGACAATGTTGATCCGCATTCTGAATTCACCCTCTCTCCTTCACCAAAGCGGCGATCCAAAAGAGTGAACCATAGGTGCCGATAGTAGGCGAGTTTCTGGAGTTTGCGGGATGCCCTCAAATGACAAGTATGCCCGCTTCCAGGAGTTAGCTGACAACGAGCTGCAAGGCCGCGACTTCAGGGTCCTCATTGAAATTCGACCTTCCAGCCTCGCCGTGATTGCTCCACATGGAGGAGGAATTGAACCAGGGACATCCGAAATCGTCAAAGCGATAGCAGGGACTGAGTTGTCCTGGTATTGCTTCGAGGGGTTGAAGCGGCGGAAGAACGGCGACTTGCATATAACGAGCACGAAGTATGATGAGCCCAGATGCGTCCGTCTCGTCGCCCGCTCGCAAATAATACTCGCAGTTCATGGTTGTGACAAGCGTTCCCCGGTCGTTTATGTGGGCGGCCGCCACAGACAACTCAGAACCGAGCTTTTGCGCGCGCTTCAGGATATGGGGTTTGACACGCGTGAGGACTCGACCCACCACTCAGGGATGTCTAGGGACAATTTATGCAACAAGGGTGGGTCACGGCAGGGCGTGCAACTCGAGATCAGCCGCGGCCTGCGTGAAACCATGTTTGAAGGCCTAGGAGCCGCAGGACGAAAGACGACAACGAAGGTCTTCAGCAAATTTGTTCGCACCGTAAGTTCTGCCCTCACAGTAAACGGGAGAGACGAATGACCAAAGACGAGATTCTCCAAAAACACCAAGCGCATTTGTGGAAGTGCACGACGACGTACTACAAAGACCCGTTGGTGATTGACCATGCCAAGGGACAGTACATCTATGACATCGACGGGCGGCAGTACCTCGACTTCCTGGGCGGGATCGTCACCATCAGCGTGGGCCACGCGAACCCAAAGGTGACGGAGAAGATCAAGGCGCAGATCGACCGCGTGCAGCACACGTCGACGCTCTTCCCCACCGAGGCCATTGTCGCGCTCGCCGAAAAAGTGGCGCAGATTGCGCCCGGCAAATTGACGAAGTGCTACTTCACCAACAGCGGCACGGAAGCGAACGAAGTGGCCGTGCTCGCGGCGCGCATGTTCACCGGGAATTATGAGATGGTGACACTGCGGCACGGCTACAGCGGCCACTCGCAGCTCACCAAGTCCATGACCGGATTGCACACCTGGCGCAAGGCGGGCGTGATTCCGTACGGCATCGTGCACGCGCCGGGGCCGTATTGCTATCGCTGCCCGTACGGGCTCACCTATCCAAGCTGCGAACTGCATTGCGCCAAAGACATCGAAGAGGTCATCAAGACCTCAACCGGCGGCACAATCGGCGGGATGCTCGCCGAGACGATTCAGGGCCTGGGTGGCTTTATCGTGCCGCCGCCGGGCTATTTCAAGATTGTCGCCAACATCGTGCGCAACTACGGCGGCCTGTTCATCGCCGACGAAGTCCAGACCGCCTGG
>CAZTHM010000182.1:0-7551 GCA_964613505.1 uncultured Acidobacteriota bacterium
GCGGCGGCGGCGCCGGCCGTCACGAGCGCCGCTTCACATCGGAGGCGCCGCGCCAGGTATTCTC
The DNA here is from genome assembly GCA_964613505.1 of uncultured Acidobacteriota bacterium. GTDB lineage: Bacteria > Acidobacteriota > Terriglobia > UBA7540 > UBA7540 > CAZTHM01. The sequence goes on from CAZTHM010000182.1 coordinate 65, forward strand.
CTGCCGCGTCACGCAGCTCTTCGATTTGAACCGGATACTTCGACGCCACGGAAATTGCCGCTTGGACCTCCTCCGGCATGGTTGAGGCCGACAGAATCGTGTACGTGCCGGCGGCATTGATAAACGGGGTGACCCCGAGCTTGGTGTAATAGTTCACTCCCTTCGTGGCGGGAGCCGACTTGGCGTGGGCCTCGTCGAACGCACCGCCGCCCAGCGCAGCACCGGTTGCCACGAGAGCCCGTCCGCTCTTTCCGAAGAACTTACGACGCGACAAAGATCGAAGCATAGGAATCCTCCCCAGATTGGACTTAGCGCCGGAGTTCCCTCGCAGCCTTCTCCAGCATTGCCGGAGGGCAAGCGATGGGAGGGCGCCCCGTGGCCCGGCGCAATCCGTCAAGGGGGCAACCAGCTCAAGGAGTTTGCCCCCGCGGGCGAGATGGTATCGCATTTCCTCGATTCGCGCTTCCCCTGTTCGACAAGACTCCGGGCGAGTCGATATCGGTTGACTCCTGAAGCGTCCCGCTGTACCTTCGGTGGCAACGAGGAGTCCGATGAGCGGTTCCCGCCCACGAGTTCCCGAAGCCGTCCGCGAGGGAGGTTAGACCGATGCGCAAAAGACATTTGACTCGACGAGAATTCCTGGAGAGGACTTCAGCAGGCTTGGCAGCGGCAAGCGTCGCGGCCCCGCGCGCCCGAGCTGCCTCTGGAAACCCCAACGCCCTGGCCTTGAACGGCGGAACGCCCGTGCGCACGGTGCCCTATCCCAAGTGGCCGCAGACCAACGAACTGGATGAGGCGAACATCCTCAAGGCGTTGCGGAACCATCGCTGGTGCACCTACGACGGCGAGTTCATTCCCAAGTTCGAGAAGGCCTGGGCCCAAGAACTGGGCGTACGCGGCTGTGTAATGACGCCTTGCGGAACCAATGCTCTGCACACGGCGGTGGAAATCCTGGGCATCAGTCCCGGTGATGAAGTCCTGGTCGCGCCGTTCACCTACATCGCCACCATCGACGCCATCCTGCTGAATTATGCCTTGCCGGTGTTTGTGGACACGGACCTCAGAACCTTTCAGATGGACCCTGACGACATCGAGCATCGAATCACCGAGCACACGCGCGCCATCCTGCCTGTCCATATTTTGGGTGCCCCCGCCCATATGGATCGAATACTGGCCATCGCGAAAAAGCACAACCTGGCGGTGATTGAAGACGCCTGCCAGGGGCATACGGCGGAGTGGAAGGGCAAACGGCTGGGGACCCTGGGCACGGTCGGCTGCTTCAGCTTTCAGGAGAGCAAAGTTCTCCCCGGCGGCGAGGCCGGTGCCCTGGTCACCAACGACGAGGAACTAATCCAGAAGGCGTACATGTTCCGCGATTTCGGCCGCGATCCCAAGAACCATGAGAGCTTTCTGGTCCGGGGGACGAAATATCGTATTTCCGATTTCGCTGCCGCGGTGCTGATGGCCCAGATCACGCGTTTCAAGGACCATTGCGCGGTCCGGGAAATGAACGCCGCCTACTTGCGCGAGCAGATCAAGCAGGTGTCGGGCATCCATCCGCAGGAACATTATCCGGAGTCAACGCGGCAATCCTATTACTGTTTCGGGGTCCGCTATGACAAGGAGCACTTCCACGGCCTTTCCTACGAGCACGTGACGCGCGCCCTGAACGCCGAAGGCATTCCGGTAGGCGGTTACTACACGCCGCCGCTCAATCGCGAGCCTTACGTCGAGCACACGCTCAATTCGCGTGGCTTCCAAGCCGTTTTCTCCAAGGAGCGATTGAAGAGATATCGCGAGCAGAATCACTGCCCGCACAATGACGAGCTGTGCCAGACGATGCTGTACATGCCCCATGGGGTACTGATGGGAACCCGGGGCGACACCCAGGACATCGTGGAAGGCTTTGCGAAAGTCCAGAAAAACGCGTCGTCCATTAAGCTTGCGTAGGACAACGGGCGCGCACCAGGGGAAATTGTTCCTCCCCTATCGATTTACTGATGCGAGGGAAGGAAGGGAGGCGTGTGTGCTCAGCCCGCAGCTTGCTTCTGCAACTTAACCATTTTGCGAGCCAGTACGAGGAGCATCTCTTGATAGTGGTGAGGCAATTCGCGTAGGTGCTTTACAAGGCTTTTCTCGTAGTTACCCTTCAGAGTGAACTTTTCCACCTTCGGCGCGCGCGGCTGCGCCGGGCCCGCAAAGAATAACTGGTAGAGCTCGAGGTCCAAAGCTTTGGCCCACTTTTCCAGAGTGTTGATGGAAGGAGTGGTGTGGCCGCACTCGACACGGGAAACGTAACACCGGAAAAGGCCGGTCCGTTTCTCGATATGCCCTTGAGACAGCCCCTTGCTTTCGCGCAAATCACGTAACCGCTGGCCGATATCCATACCTCTCTAATACCAGAGGTGGGCTTCCAGGGCAAGACTTTTTCCTGCGTCTGCCAGGCTGGCTTGCTGATGGGCCTCAGAACCAAAGGAAATTGAATTTTCAGAGGAGCTAATTCGAGGGTGTTGCAGGTCCGCGCAAGCCACAGCGTCAAGTCCGGCAAAAGAGTTGAGCCCGACCACCTTTGGGCAGCTCCTCCCAGAAACGGCGTGTTCCTTCGCTGACCCACGGATCGCATGCGGGCGCGCCGACTGAGCACACTTGATGTTTGGTTTTCGGGTCTGGGAGATGGATGGGGAATCAGGCAGGGGTTGCAGCTCCGACCCCGGAGGTCTTACCGCCGCGCGGCGCGTAGGCGGAATACAAGAGAGTCCGCTGAGAGAATACTAGAGAAGCCAAGCCGACGACGCACAGGAGGGCCAGCCACTCGATCTCCTGGAAGAGCAGCAGCGGCGACATAGCCCACACGACGTCGATAAAGGCGATGAAGACGAAAAGCCTCCGGAAGAGACGCCCGGAGTCGGCGTAGTCGAACCCCACAGCCGCCAGGAAATAGAGGCGGACGGCTGCGCCCATCAAGGCCAGGAAAGGGACCGCCAGCGCCGGCTGATTCGAGCCGAAAAGTTGATGAATGCGCTCGACGTGGCGCGGAAGATAATGGGCAGCGGCCACGTACAACGCCAAGTAGCCCAATTGGATGACCAGGAAGAGAACTCGGGCCACGGTGCGCGAGACCGTGAGCGGCACCTCGGGTGTCGTCGCGATGGGGGCGGGCTTAGCGTCGGAGGCTCGGGAAAGATCCCGGCGGAGATAGGTCAAGTCAACCAGCAACTCGCTCGCCGACTGAAAGCGCTCGTCGCGGTTCTTGCGCAAGCATTTCCGAATGATGCGATCCAGCTCTGGCGGCGAAGCGGGGCTTCGTTCCGAGAGAGGAGGGGCTTCCTTGGTCAGGATGTTAGCCATGGTTGAGGGAGGCTCATTCCCGCGGAAGGGGTTCACGCAAGCCGCCATTTCATACAGGATGATCCCCAGAGCATAGATATCGGTCCGAGGGTCCGCGGCCTCCATCCTGACCTGCTCCGGCGCCATGTAATCGATCGTGCCGATGATGGCCAGGCCGGTCGTGATGCTCCCGGTTTGAGCGTCGGTCGTCTTTCCATCCTGTGAAAGGCTGAGGAATCTCATCCGCTTCGCCAGACCGAAATCCAACACCTTGACGCGGCCCGGACCTTCCGGCCGGGGGCTGAGCATAATGTTTGCGGGTTTCAAATCTCGATGGACGAATCCTTTCTCGTGCACGGCAGACAGCGCATCCGCGACCTTGATCCCGATGTCGAGAATTTCCTCAGTTGTAAGGCGCTTTTGAGTGAGTTGCTTCGCCAGGGTCACGCCTTCAACGAACTCGTAAACTATGAAGACTTCGGCGCCATCGTCCATGAAGTCAAGGGCTCGGGCGATGCCGGGGTGGTTGATGGCTGCCGCCGCGATGGCTTCCAAAGCCAGGCGGCGGCGAAATTGCGGGTCCGAGAGGTGCTCGGGCTTGATCTCCTTCAGCGCTACCGGACAATTCAGCCGAGCGTCATGGGCGCGATATACGACACCCATTCCACTCGGATCGCCGATCCTCTCCCCGACTTTGTAGCGGCCGGCTCTAAGGTCACCTTCCATTGAACGCTCGCATGCCTTTGGCCTCAGGCAGTCATTTCACTGAGTCCGCGGCTCGGTCCCTTCTCCAGGTCGAATCCTACGCTCCGGCATTCCCAATGTAAAGGACAGGCGGGACCGGCTGATCGCCCCCGTCCGATCCTGACTGGTGGACCGTTTCGCCGCGAATCCATACAACTGCTTTTTCAGGTCGCGGAACCACCAGCGCATTCCCATCGCTCGCGATTCTTCGTATGCCCTCTTCCCATCCCACCCTTGAAAGGCAATCCGATAGAGGCCGACCATCGCTCCGGTTCGGTCCGCTCCACGCTTGCAGTGGAAGAAGACGGGAGAGCTGGCCGGGTCACTTACGACGCGGAAAAAAGCCCGGATCGCGCGGTCGGGAATGGGATCCCAAGCGCTCAAAGGCAGGTGGACGTACTTCATCCCCAGACTTTCCACGAGTGCTTTCTCGCCGTTCTCCTCGCGGAGATTGATGACCGTCTTGATGCCCTTCTGCCTCAAGAATCTGAAGCCTGCTTCGGTGGGCTGACCACCGCGAAACACGCTCTCCGTGACTGCCTGGAATGGCGGTATGGCGGGGACCGCGGCCGCTGAACTCCCACCGAACCCGTCGAGAGCCAGCAACCACGCGGAGGCCATCACTAACGAGAGCGAACGAGGCAGATGTTTCATGATTTTGTGCCAAGCTCCAACTTCCTGATCATAAACTTGAATATGCTGGCCACAATCTCCGTGTTGTTCGACAGCAGGTTGTAAAAGTCCTCGGCACCCACAGCAATCGCCACGGTATCTTCGAGGGCGGTCGCCCGGGCAGCGCAGGGCTCCTGCGTCAGGACCGAATGGAGTCCCACCGCCTGCTCGGGGCCCACAGTTTCTCGGTCATCACTTCCCTGCCTCGTCAAACCCACCTCGCCACGGACCACAATGAAAAAGGCCACCGCGGCATCATTCTGGCGAAAGATGACGGTATCCGCCGGGAAACCCACGACCTTGGCGATCGACGCCAGACGATACAATTCCTCGACCCGCATTTCGGAGAAAACACCCACCCCCCGAATGAGGTCAGCCTTCTGCAGGGTCGTTAAAGCCGCCGCCGCGGGTGCCTCGGCGGGAGGTGGCGGAGAGTATGGAATTTGATCGCTCATCGTGGAGTTCCTCCCTACATACGGTCGCGTTTAGACCGATGGCGCAAACTCGGGCCAACGCCTCTCACCAATGGCATGGCGGGCACACTCGCGCAGGATTTGATCCGGATTCTTCAGGCATGCTTCGAGGATTACTCTCACCCCCACCTTGGGTTTCCCCGCGCCCTCCCCGGGCTCAATGAGAGGACGGACCCATTCCCACAGACCCCGCGGAAGGACATTGTTGAACAGCTCGGTTGCCGTAGCGATCCGCAGGCGGTCATCTTCCAGCATGGCCTGGAACGACGCGACGGCCGCACTCGCGGGGAGCAGCAGAGCCAAAAGGCGAAAAACCCTCTCCCTCCCCCGCTCGAACTTCTCCTTCAGGAGCTGGGCCAGGAGGTCCGAGTTTTCTCCCTTGGGATACAGGGACGTCCGAGCCTGCTGAAACCAAAGCGATGTCTCACACTCTTCCTGAATGCGCAGAGTGAGCTTCGCAGCGTCGAAACCCAGCTCGGGGGCAATGATGCGCAGTTTCCCCAAAGACCGGATGGCACGGTAGCGCAACAGGCCGTCGAAATCAAAGAGCCCGTCAATCAGCATGTCGACGGCTTCTTGCTGGGGGAAATAGGCTAGTACGAGGGGGATATTGCGCCGGACCTCGAGGTCCTCCGCCGGGTCCTTCAAGATATCCCCCAGCGTGCCCAGAATTCGCGGCCCATAGTCGCAGAGCGCCAGGCGCGTGTCGGCCGCCCATTGCCGATCCGCCAGAAGCGGGACGAGAAAAGGCACGAGTTCGCGATGCCCGGCGCGGCCGGCGCTCAAGATGGCCTGCTTTTTCACGGCGGGGTCGGGGTGGTGCAAGAGCCGAAGATGCAGGTCCACCGCCGCCGGATGCGCGACCTCGCCCAGAACCTCGGCGACGTCCTTCCATTCTTTGGCGGCTACGTCCAGCTCGGAGGCGATATGGTCGAGAAACTGTTTTACCGTTTCGCCTTCCCCCTCCTGCGCCTGGCGCACCAGGCTGCGGAGCGCAGAGAGACGGACTTTCAGCTCGGTGGCTCCGAGGAATTGCGAGAGCGCGGACAACGGGTCGGGCGCCCCGGCGACTTTGGAGGCCCGGATGATGGCGCTGGCCCGAACACTGGAGTCGCTCTCCTCGCGCACCCGGTCGAGGATTTGCTGTTCGGTCAGGGGCAAAACTTCCAGGGCTTTGAGACGGACTTTGGGTGAGGGGTGCGTCGCCAAGTTTGCCGGAAGGGTTTCCGGACGTCCCGCCGCTTGAATGATCTCAATTGCGTACAGCACAATTTCCTCATCCGCCGAAGCCAGCATGGTCCGCAGAGTCGGCAGTGAGGCTTGCTGCCCGAGCAACATCGAGATGGTAGACTTCGAGAGCTCGAGCCGGCTCCCGAGGTTCTTGAGGAGCACGAGTACGTATTCCTTGCGAGCCTCAATCACTACCCATAGCCAGAGCCCAATCAGAACCAGGTTGAAGAGTCCCACCCCGCTCAAGCCTAATCCGAATACCTTCGTCATAATTAGTAGGACGACGCCTCCGACCCCGTCGGCGAAGCGATTCACCACGATGTCGGTAACCGCCTTGACCTCGGCCCGCACCGACTGCTCCACGGGGATGTAGAGCAGCTCGAACGTGGCTTTATCGAGTGAGTAGCGCAGGGTCCCATCGCTTGCGCGCAACAGTCCCGCGGCCCAGAGTCGCAGAGGATTGAGGAGCAGGACGGTAGTCCCTCCCAGGAGCGCCAGCGGCAGCATCAGGACCGTGACTCGGACGCCCCACCTCTCGACGACGCGCGAGCCCAGCGAAATCTGCAGCAGAAAGGAGAAAAGGCTCAGCAGCCCCTGGAACATCGCCTGGAAGCCCGTGATTCGGTCCTTCGACACCAGCGCCTTTTGCACAACCCCGTCGAACTGCCAGCCGACGATGATGCCGACGATGGCCGAGACGGCCACCAATCCCACAATCAGCTTGAGATACCGCTCCGACCGGATGGTACGCAACGTGCTCTTGATTCCCTTTTTCTTTTCTTCCGGAACGTGCTCTCCTCGCCGGCCGCGACTGGAAAGGCGGTAGCGACGCAGCAGAATCTGGACAATCACCACGGAGAGAAGTAACGCCGGAATAAGCAGCAGAAGAAGATTGTCCGTCCCCACGCGTTTGACCAGCGCAGCGCCCAGTAATCCCCCGCTCGCGCTGCCCAGGATGCCGCCACTCGAAATCAGCGGAAACAGCCGCTTCGCCTGGCGCAAATCCACGACCTGGTTGGCGACGGTCCAGACCTGAGTGGC
>CAZTHM010000183.1:0-4039 GCA_964613505.1 uncultured Acidobacteriota bacterium
ACCCATTGGCGGGCACGCGGTGTTTCTCGACGCGCGCGCCATCTACGCGCACATCCCGAAGAGCCAGTATCCAGCGCAGGCGCTGGCCGCCGACCTCTATGTGGATTCCGGCGTGCGCGCCATGGAGCGCGGCGCGGTCAGCGCGGGCCGCGACCCCAAGACAGGAGAGGAACGGTTTCCCTCATTGGAGCTTGTCCGGCTGACGCTCCCGCGGCGAGTCTATACGCAGGCGCACATGGACGTAACGGCGGAATCGGTGCTCGCCGTTTACGAGCAGCGCGACCGGGCACGCGGGCTCAAGATGATTTACGAGCCGAAGTACCTGCGCTTCTTCCAGGCGCGTTTCGAGCCGGTGGGATGAATCTCACGCTCGAGGGCGCCAGGCGAGGAGCCGTCCTCGGAGAAGATGCGGGGCGGCCCCATGCGAAATGTCGAGAGGCCACCCCACCATCCAACACCCAACGCCGGGTTAATTCACTTTCAAGGTCAGCGACGTGCTGCGCGTTGCCGTGCCCGCCGTGCCGGTAAGAGTGAGCGGGTACGTTCCGGCAGGAGTTCCGTGAGTGGGCTCGACGATATCTCTCGAGCAGGCGGCCCACAAGAGCGCAAGAAGCAGGGCCATCCCCAACGCCAGCCCCCTCAGCCGGGCTCTGCGGTCATGAATGGCGACTGCCCCGGCCAGTATCGCCAGCGCAAGCCATCCGAGCCCTCGCCATGGCAGTGCGCCCACGGGGGGCGGCGCCCGTCGTGAGGTGATCGGAGGCGCAGCCATGGAGCGCGCCGTGGTCGTGACCGTCACCGTAACATTGGCCACCGTCGTCCCATCGAGTGAGAGTGAGGCGGGCGAAGGTGTGCAAATCGCTGCGGTTGGAGCTCCGGTGCAAGTCAGCGCCAGGGTTCCCGAGAAGCCATCGGGGGTGAAGGTCAAGTTGTAAGTCGCGGTCGCGCCCGCTGCAACCTCTGCCGAAGTGGTAGATCCCGAGGCCGGAGCAATCGAAACATCGGTGCCGGTTCCGGCCAGCCCTATGCTTTGTGAGCCACCTGGGCCGTTGTCGGTGACGGTCAGTATACCGGCCCGGTCACCGGTGGCTGTGGGCTTGAACGTTACACTGATGGAGCAATTGGCGCTCGGCGCGAGCGACGCGCCACAGTCGTTCGTCTGGGAGAAGTCGCTGGCGTTCGTTCCGGTAATTTCAACGCCGCTGATGTTTAACACCGCATCGCCATTGTTCGTCAAAGTCGCGGTCTTTGCGGCACTGGTGGAGTTTATGAGCTGATAGTCAAGCCACAGGTTCGGCGTCAGTTGGGCTCCCGGACCGATGACCGATGTGGACATCTTCGCAATGAACACATCAGCCTGCCCGCCCAGATTGGTTTGCAGAGGGTTGGCCTTCGGGAAGTCCGCGGAAACCGTTTCACCGGTCAGGTAGGCGTTGCCCAAGGCATCCACAGCGACGCCGAACCCGATGTCGCCGCCCGCTCCACCCAGGTAAGTGGAGAACGCCGGGGCCGATCCGGCCGCGTTCAGCTTGGTCAGGAAGGCGTTGGGGCAGGCGAGCGCGACGCCATTAAAGCTGCAAGAGCCGCCCCCGAAGGTGCCTTGGATGGGATTAGCCGTCGGGAAGTCAATCGAACCGGTTGCGCCCACTACATAGGCGTTGCCAACGGAGTTGACGGCAATGCCGAACGCGACATCGTAGCTGGCACCGCCAAGGTAGGAGGCATAGCCAAACGATGATCCAGCCGCGTTGAGTTTGACCACAAAAGCGTCAGGACAATTGAATGTGTTCCCGGCGCTTCCACATGCTCCCCCGCCAAAGCCCGCCTGGGCTGCCCCGTCTGTGACCGGGAAATCCCCGGAATTCGTGATTCCAGCGACGTAGGCTGAGCCGGACGTATCCACCGCGACGGATGTGGCAATCTCGTCGCCCGCGCCTCCGAGGTACGTCGAGTATCCGAGTCCGGAGCCTGCGGCATTCAGCTTGGTGACGAAAGCCTCCGAGCAAGGGTGGATCGATTGCGTCGGCCCGCATTCACCCCCACTCGTGGTGCCCTGGGCGGGGCCAGCGAGGGGGAAATTCGAGGACATCGTGGTTCCTGTTACGTAGGCGTTTCCGGAGCCGTCTACGGCAATGCCCAGCCCGGCATCGTAGCTCCCCCCTCCCAGGTAAGTGGCGTATCCGAGGGGGGCTGTCCCGGTGTTATTCAACTTGGCGACGAAGGCGTCGGGGCAGGAAAAGCTGTGATAGTTGAACGTGCAAGTGCCCGTCGCCAGGCTCGTACGGTAGGCTCCTGTGGTGGCGAAATCGCTCGAGAATGTCAGCCCGGTAATGTAGGTATTGCCGGAGCTGTCCAGCGCGCTGCTCAAGGCAATGTCGTCATTGGACCCGCCCAGGAACGTGGAGAAGCTGAGGGCCGAGCCGGCGGCATTGAGTTTGGCGACAAAGATCTCGCCCATACCGTGCCCCGTGGTTTGCAGGACCCCGGCGGTTGTGGGGAAGTCGTTGGAAGCGGTGCTCCCCGTGACGTAGACGCTTCCGGAACTATCCACTCCGATGCCCAGACCGAAGTCAGCCCGGCTTCCACCCAGGTAGGTGGAATAGACGCGTGATGTCCCGTCGGCACTGAGCTTGGTCACAAAGGCATCAGGACAGGGAACCGAACTGTAACTGAAGTCGACATAGCAGGTGCCGCTAAGTGGTGCAAGTGTGGTCCTGTAGGCCCCCGCAGTGGTTGGGAAATTCGGACCCGCGGCGCCAGTGATGTAAGCACTCCCCGCACCATCAACGGCAATGCGAAATCCCACCTCGACCTCCGTCCCGCCCAGATAGGTTGAGTAGCTCAGTTCCGGGTCGATGACGAGCGGGCGGGTCCTGTCGTACGCGCCCACCTCAAATCCCACGCGGTTTTCGGCCAAGAGCACGTAACGGCCGTCAATCGATTTGCGATTTTGGATTTTGGATTTGGGATTGCCGGACACTGTGGACTGCCGACTGTCGACTGCCGACTGCTCTTGATACACCACGGGCTTGTGGAAGCGGACTTCGCCCCCGTCTATCGCGATGACCAAGTCGCCGACCGCGTCGATGTTCGAGTCCATATTTTCGGATTTCGACGATGCATGCGCAATGTCCAGCGCAATCACGCGCGGATCCGCGCCGGGCGCAACCACGAAGTCGTACTCGAGCTGGCGCTGGTTTCCGTAATAAATCAGATCCACACCAGGATAGACGCTTTCGTATTTCACCTTGGAGTAGTTCGCGACATTGGCGCGCCACTGGGCGGGATTATTGCCGAGGAAGTAGTGGCTTTTGCCGGGCAGCTCTTCGAGACCGCTGATTGCGGCACTGGGATTCGCCCCGACCAGTTTCAGCCGCAGGAGCGCAGGGTTGTCCGCGGCCGGTTGCGAGTGGTTCGTTGCAGGAAACAACTGGCCTGTGAGCAACGACATCGGACCCGCGTTGAATCCCCACTTTTGACTTCGTCCCTGCAGCGCCAGGATGGCCTCATTTCCCGTCAACAACAGCGTGTATCCGATTCCGCGTGACAGAAACTTGACGTCGGACTCGGCTTGGCCCTGGTTAACCTCGAAGCTTAGGGGAAGATTCCCGTAGGCCTCGACGAGTCTGGCTTGTGCAACGGGAATCCGGGTCGTGGCCGCTCGTGCAGGGGGACTTGCTCCGGCGGTCCGCCCGCGCGAGGGCGTCGCGCGATCCACCGGCGATGTATTTAGAATCATTACCAATGCAAGTAGCGCCAAGCTGCTCGCGGGATAGATGTAAGCGCACTTCAAGTAACGGTGATGAGGGGAGCTTTCCATGAGGCACCTCCAGCACGTGGCGGACGGGGATGGCTTTCAAAGTCCCTTTTCCGGATAGGTGGGAAGGTTAATTCCCACAAAGTAAGCTGTCAAGCGGAAAATCAGAAATCTGGGAACGGGGGATTTCGCGCCCTCATCCCGGTTGAAGTTTGAATCCATTGTGAGGTTTATTGCCTGGCCCCAATGAGCTACCAACGTACTATGGCGTTCCGAGTGGGC
>CAZTHM010000183.1:4049-7525 GCA_964613505.1 uncultured Acidobacteriota bacterium
CCTGAAGGAGGCAGTGGCTGGGATTCCCGGGGGACAGAGGCCATGGCCAAGGTCGGTTACGGGGCAGCATACGGATTCTTCATCGTCATTGTTACCATCGTCCTGTCCGGCTTATTTATCTACAAGTCAACACGCGCGGTGATGCGGTTGAAGGACGACCCGCCGCAGCGATTCCTCGTTTTCCCATCCAACTGGACGGCCCAGCGCCGCCAATCGGAAGAGCGTCTGGCGCGGGCTTATTGGAAGTGCGCGGTGCTCCTGTCTCGGGGGCAGTATATTTATGGCCAGAAGTTGCCGGACGAGCCCCCTCCTGGCTTCAGCGTCGATTCGAAGACTTATCCCAGCGTGGGCGAAAGCCCGGCCGCCGCGCGGGCCCGCTATTGGCGAAACCTACAGGAAGTTTGGGCGCACCCCGCTGCCTGGCGAGAGGTCTACGAGTGGCACACCGACTGGTTCTTCCGCAGCTCAAACTTCTAACCCGCCGCGGCGTCGCTTCTCGAAAACAGGATGGATAGAATTGCAGCTCCCGCCGCCTCGGGTGGGCATGGCGGAGTTCTTCCGGTTGTGTTCACGGCGCCGGCACCATCCTTGACTTGCTCTTTGGGCAAGATTAGATTAGCTGTCTATCCCTTTTGTGTCGAAGCACTTCGGGGCCGAGACGGCAGCGGACGGGCGGGGGGCAGGCGGCCGGGGTCTTAAGCAGCGGACGCTTTTCGACGCGGGGAGCTCACCATGGCGGAAGTGGCAAAAAGCGTCCTGGAAGACATCGTCGCCCTGCGGCGACAGCGGCTGGCAGAGGCGCGCGAGCGTCTGCCGCTGGGCCGGTTGCGGCCGGCGGCGGAGGCGCGCTCGGACTGGCGTGATCTTGCCGCCGCGCTTTCGGGGAAGGCGTTGCGGGTCATCGCCGAGCTTAAGCAAGCCTCGCCCTCGCGCGGTGCGCTGCGTTCGGATTATCGTCCTGCCGAAATCGCCCGGGGATATGAGGCCGCGAAAGCTGCGGCGCTTTCGGTGCTGACCGAGGAAGATTTCTTCCTGGGTTCGCTCGAGCATCTGCGCGCAGCTCGGGCCGCAACCGCGCTCCCGGTGCTGCGAAAGGATTTCATCCTTGATGAATACCAGGTCTATGAGTCGGCGGCGGCGGGCGCGGACGCTGTGCTGCTGATCGTGGCGGCGCTTTCCGACAGCGAACTGCGCAGCCTGCTCGAACTTTCCGAGCGCCTGCGCCTGGCGGCGCTCGTCGAGGTTCACAATGACGGCGAACTCGACCGCGCGCTGGCTGCGGGCGCGCACATCATCGGCATTAACAATCGCAACTTGAAGAATCTGGAGGTAAACCTGGAAACCTCCCTCCGATTGCGGCCCAGGATTCCGCCCGGCTGCCTGAGCGTGAGCGAGAGCGGTATCAAGACGGCGGCGGATTTGCGCCGCCTCGCCGAGGCGGGGTTCAACGCTGTCCTGATCGGCGAGCGGTTGATGACCATGCCTGACCCCGGAGGCGAATTGGCCGCGCTGCTCGCCGAGGCCGGGGAGACAATCACTCTGGGAGCGATCTGAGATCTTCAATTTGAAATTTCAGATCTCCGCGTGCCATGGCGACTCGAGTCAAAATCTGCGGCATCACCCGGCTGGAAGACGCGCGGCTCGCCATCGAGCTGGGCGCGTCAGCTCTGGGGTTCAATTTCTATCCGCCTTCGCCGCGCTATATTGAGCCGCGAGGAGCGGCGGAGATCATCCGCCAACTGCCGCCCTTCGTGACGAGCGTGGGAGTCTTTGCGGACGAGGACGACGAAGTACGCGTTGCCGGCGCAGCACGCGAAGCAGGCGTGACGGCGATCCAGCTTCGCGGACCAAAATTTCCGGCCACCAACGGCGCGCTGGCCGGCTTTCCGCTGATTCTGGCAGTGGCAGTGGGAAGGGACTTCAGGGCCGAGGAGCTTGGCTCGCGGAGGGCTGCGGCGTTTCTGCTCGACGCCTTCGATGCGAAATTGCTCGGCGGCACGGGAAAAACTTTTGACTGGCGCCTGGCACGTGAGGCAAAACAGTACGGCAACATCATCCTGGCGGGCGGACTGACGCCGGAAAACGTTGGGCAGGCGATTCGCGAAGTCCGGCCCTTCGCGGTCGACGTGGCGAGCGGCGTCGAATCCGCACCCGGCGTCAAGGACGCGGCGAAACTGGGCGCCTTCTTCGCAGCCGTCAGGGAAGCGGACGGAGGAATTGATTCATTGATTCATTGAATCATTGGCTCATTGAAGAACCCGCAGGACGGAGAGAGCGCGAGGTTCGATTTCTCAGGCAATGAATCAATGAACCGATGAATCAATGATTCAATTTTCGATTTGGTAGTGAGACTCTTCGAGAAAAGACAAGCATCGTGACCACCGAACGCGAAATATCAAGGGCGGAGACCTGGCCTGACGCGCGCGGGCGCTTCGGGGAATTCGGCGGGCGCTTCGTGCCCGAGACCCTGATGCACCCGGTCGAGGAGCTGACGGCGGCTTTTGAAGCGGCGCGGCGCGATCCCGAGTTTCAAGCCGAGCTCAGCCGGCTTCTGCGGTATTTCGCCGGGCGGCCCACGCCGCTGTTCCATGCCCGCCGGCTGACCGAGCACCTGGGCGGCGCGCAGATTTATCTCAAGCGCGAAGACCTGCTGCACACTGGCGCGCACAAGATCAATAATTGCCTCGGTCAAGGGCTGCTCGCCCAGCGCATGGGCAAGAAGCGCGTGATTGCCGAAACCGGCGCCGGCCAGCACGGCGTCGCCACGGCCACCGTCGCGGCGCTGCTGGGATTACAGTGCACCGTTTACATGGGCGAGGAAGACATGGCGCGCCAGGCGTCGAATGTTTTCCGAATGAAGCTGCTCGGCGCCGAGGTCACACCAGTGTCGAGCGGCAGCAAGACTTTGAAGGACGCCATCAACGAGGGCATGCGCGACTGGGTGACGAACGTCGAGCACACGCACTACCTCATGGGGTCTGTTCTGGGTCCGCATCCCTACCCGCTGATGGTGCGCGAATTTCAGCGCATCATCGGCCAGGAAGCGCGCGAGCAAATCCTGACCACAGCGCGGCGCCTGCCCCACCTGCTGGTGGCCTGCGTGGGCGGCGGCAGCAATTCCATTGGGCTCTTTTATGATTTCCTCGCCGACCACGACGTCAAAATGGTGGGCGTCGAGGCCGGCGGGCGCTCCCTCAACCTCGGCGAGCACGCGGCACGGTTCGCCGGCGGCAAGCCGGGCGTGCTCCACGGTACTTACACCTACGTGCTTCAAACTGCCGATGGTTTGATTTCGACGACGCACTCGGTTTCGGCGGGGCTCGATTATCCTGCCGTCGGGCCGGAGCACGCCGCGCTCCATCGCCAGAACCGCGTGAAGTACACTCACGTGAGCGATGCTGAAGCGCTCGAGGCGGCGCGCGTGCTGGCGCGCACGGAAGGCATCATTCCTGCGCTCGAGCCCGCGCACGCCCTGG
>CAZTHM010000184.1:0-7522 GCA_964613505.1 uncultured Acidobacteriota bacterium
GTCACGGGGAAGTTGCCGGCTCTAACCGCGGCGTGCGCCTTGGCGATATTGGCGCGGCGCGCGGCGAGCGCCTTGGCGCTCTGTCGGCCTTCCGGCGACCTCCGGCCGCGGCGCTTGCGGGGTTCGGCCAGGGGCGTCGGGGCGGTCGAGGGATTCGGGTCGGGGTCGGTCATAGTGTCCTCCAACATTCAGCAGTATAGGCTATGCAGTGTACACATGCGAGGCTACACTTGTCAAGCGGGAAAAGCGGGGACCGCGGGTGGCGCATATATCGCGCTTTTTGCGATGTGTGCGAAACGGGGAAGCGGGCACAGGCTGACCTTGCTTCCTGCCGCCGATAAGAATACAATTCGCTCCCCCTATACGGGCGATCCAAATTCACAAGAGGAGAATCGAATGCCAAAAAGCCTTTTACTGGCGGTCCTGCTGGTCTTCGTATCCTTCACCGCGATGGCGCAGGACGCCGTCAAAGTGGACCCCAAACACTACAAAGTGGAACAGGAGAACAGCCAAGTTCGCGTTCTGCGGATCCACTACGGCGCTCACGAGAAATCCGTGATGCACGAGCATCCCGCCAGCGTGGCCGTCTTCCTGACCGACGGCGACTCAAAATTCACCTTGCCCGACGGCAAGACGATCGAATCCCACTTCAAGGCCGGGCAGGTTCAGTGGGAAGCTGCCGGCAAACACCTGCCGGAGAATACGGGTGATAAGCCGTTTGACCTCATCCTGGTGGAATTGAAGGGTCGGCAAGCGCCGGACAAGCCCGCCACCACCAAATGAATTGAGCGGGATTGCGAATTGACCGCGGCTACCTGCTCCCTGCGGTAGCGGGTTCCGCGAGGGCCAAAGCGGAAGTCCGTCAGGTGACGGACACTCCAAAGTTGGCGCATCTCGGTCTTGCGTCCAAGCCTGTAGAAGGCTAAACTCAAATCGCATGGCCGAGCGTCGCACAGTTCCGCGTTACGTCTATGGAACGAGGGGGCGGCTGCACCCGCCGGGCGGGGGAGTGGGCAGGAGCGTCCAAATCGGCGTGATCAGCACGCTAGGCTGCTCGATCCTGGGCGGGGAGACACTGGCCATCGGCGAGAAGTGCGAGATTTACGTCGACTGGCACGGGACGGAGTTGGGCATGCAAGCCCAGGTGGCCAACCGCGAAGCGGACGGAACGCTGGGTTTGCGATTCCACTCCGTGGACCCGCACACGCAACGCCGGCTGGGTGAGGTTTGCACCTCGCTCCGCATCCAGCCCCCGACCCGCCAGACGCCGGAGGTTGAGCACGGTCCGCTACCCGCCCTGCGCGTCGCGCCGCCCGCGCCCGTCGCGGCCCCGCCCCTGCCACCCGCGCCGGTGCGCGAGCGCCGCAAGGTCCCGCGTTACGTCAGCGAGCTGCGCGCCCAAATCACCAGCGCCGCCACGGGAGCGGTCAGTAACGTCCGGGTGGTAACGCTCTCGATTCTGGGCGGCTGCCTGGAAGGCCGCGAGACGCCGGAGCCGGGCACGCGCTTTGACCTGAGCACGGATTGGAATGGCAAGCCGCTGCGCGTGACGGCCGAGGTGGCTTGGAAAAATCCGCAAGGCCGCGTGGGCATGAAGTTCGCCACCCTCGACCCGGCGGCGGAACGCCTGGTGCGCGAAATCTGCTCCAACCTGCGCCTTCAGCCTCTCGCCCCCGTCCCTCCGCCCGAGTGATTCCTTGAGGCGATGGAATCTCCCCCCGATGCCGACTTAGGCAGCCAGGGCCGGTAGCCACGGTCAGTCCGTCAGCTGACGGATGCCCGTGGGCTTTTTCTTGCGCGGGAGTGACAGTGGTTGGCAGCCCTGGCTCCGCCCGCAAGTCAATCCAGCGACCCGCCGAAAAGAGAATCACAGCAGCTTCACGAAATCCTCCGCGGCCAGCTTCGCGTCGCGCAGAATCTTCTTGAGCAGCCCACGGCCAATCACCTTGTGGTCAGGCACTGTGATCGATTTCTTTCCCGCGCACCGCAGGCGAATGTGACTCCCTCGCTGGCGCACCTCCGCGTAACCGATTCTTGCCAGCGCCTTAACCATCGCTCTGCCCGAAAGAATGGGGAGTCGGTTCACGGTTATATGGTGATGGTATGAAGACTCAGTTCACGCGGGTGGTACGACGCCAACACTTCCCGATTATATTTCTCTTCAGAGATCAACTGGATGACCTCCCGAATATTCCGCAGCGCCTCGTCAACCGTCCTCCCCTGGCTGTAGCAGCCTTCGAGAAGGGGACATTCCACCACGTAGAACCCATCCTCGTCTTTTTCAATGAAGACGGGGACTTGGACGCCTAGATCTCGGGTCTTTGCAGGGGCCTTGGACTTTCCCATGCCTCCATCGTAGAAGATCGAGCCGCAAAAATCAAACTAAAGAGTCCCGACAGGGAGAGACCTCGGCTAAAATGCCGGGATGAAATCGCCGCTCCCAGGACGACGCAGAACCCTTGTGCGGTGCCGGCCCATCGCTGAATGTCACCGCGAATTCGGCGTAGCCCTGCTGTTCCTGTCCGTCTCCGTGGCGAGCGGGAATGCGCCGCGGCTTGCCGGCCAGCAAGCCGAGCCCCCGCCACCGCGCGGCAGCCCGGCGTCCGCCGCCAGGCGCGAGGCTTCACCGGCGCGGACGGCGGACCCCTCCGCGGACCTGGCCTCTCTCGCGCCTTCGCCGGCGCTCGACGCGGAATTGAAGAGGCGTTTGTTGCCGCTTTATGGCTGGGTCCTGGTGGCGCGAGGAGGGGTGACGCCGCCGCCCGACGTGCTTTTCGCCGACGAGGCCGCGGTCACACTCTGGCAGGCCAGCGTTCGCTCCGAGCGCGTGGAACTGGGAGGGATGACCGTCGAGCTCCAGGCCCCCGCCCTCCAGTCCCTGATGGACGCCCGCGCCGAGGTGCGAAAGCTGCGCCTGGACATCACGCCGCGAGCGGCGGATGCCGCGCGCCGCACTTACGCCGACACCGTCACCCTATGGCAGAGCCGCGTGAATCCCGGCCTCCGGCACTGGGTCCGCAAGGGGCGGCTAACTCGCCCGGAAGCCCGCCGCATTCGCGCTCTACCGCCCCGGGAACAGGTGCCGGAAATCTTGCGCCTGGAGGACCAGGGGCTCTTCTTCAGCACCGACCACAAGAAATCCATTCTCTATTCCGTCGCGGCGCCCGGCGCGTCGCAGCATATCTCCATGCTCGCCTTCGACATCAAGCAACACGGCCATCGCGAGATCCGGGCCATTCTCGCCCGCCACGGCTGGTTCCAGACCGTGCCGTCCGACCTGCCGCATTTTGCCTTTCTCGGATGCGGCGAGGAGGAACTCCCTGCGCTGGGACTGAAAAAGGTGCTCCAGGGGAAGCGGGAATTCTGGGTCCTGGCCCGGGCGCCCGGCTCCGGACCGTGACCCGCGGCGTTGCGGCTGCGGACGGCAAGATTCCCAGGTGATAGGTCTAGCCTCGCCGATAGTGGACACGCTATCGCGCGGCGGAGGGGCTTGCGGCGGCGAAAATTCCGTCCGGGGCGACGGTTTTATCTTGCCTTGGAGCGGGGAGTTCTGATAGCTTTCCTGGCTTTATACTTTGGGAACGACCCCCCGTGACCAAGAAAGTTACTCCCCCCGTCTGGTTGCTATCCCTGTTCGCGGCATCCTTGTCTTCCTGTGGAACCGCTGGAAGAGTCGAGGTCGTCACCCCCCCTCAAAACCTTGTGCCCCTGGAAGTCACGACCAAAGGTCTTCCCCAGGGAACCGTCGGGCAACCGTACACCGCGCAACTCACCGCCAGCGGCGGAGCGAGGCCCTACACCTGGTCGGTCCCCTTCGCGGAATTGCCGCCGGGACTGACGTTGAATCCCACCACGGGGCTGGTGAGCGGAACTCCCACCCAGGCACAAGAGAATTCCGTCACCGTCCGCGTAGCGGATTCGACCTTGCTGCAGCAGCAGACGGCCTTGGCGCTGCTCGACGCATCCATCGTGACGCCGCCCCTCGTGATTACCACCGAAGGCGTGCCCAACGGCATCGCAGGACAACCGTATGCAGTGCAGTTCGCCGCGAGCGGCGGAACGCCGCCCTACGCCTGGTCGGTGGTGGAAGGCTTGCTCCCTCCCGACCTCGCACTGGACGCTGCTACCGGCATCCTCTCTGGCATTCCCTCGCTCGTGGGCGATTATTCTTTTACCATCCAGGTGACCGATTCCGCCTCGCCCCCCGCCTCCGCGCGCCTGAGCGTGCATTCACATCCTCGCCGCTAGACACGGGAAACGTTCGAATCGTCGCGCCGAGACTGGCGCTGTCTTGGTACGGTGAAGCGGGTTCCGCGCGCAGCAACGCCCGCAATGCCACGCGAGGTCGGGTTAGGAAACACTCCCGGACATCCAAGAACGATGGGTACAGCCGATCTCGAACGGGCTTAAGGGCTGCGCAAGAAGCCGTGAAACTTATAACTCGCGTCCTGGTAGTAGCCCGCAATCGCGCCCAAGCGGTTAATGCTCCGCGGAAAGGTGCCACGGTCGGCGCCCAGCACATCGAAGGTGGTGATGGCGCCGTCGCGAGCCCGCAGGAAGCCGTGATATGCATAACTCGCGTCCCGGTACTCCCCCGTGATCGCACGGAAATGGTTGATGCTGCGAGCGGCCGTACCTTGGAAGAAGCTTGTGCCTGCCCCCGGCGCATCGAAGATGGTCACCTTGCCGCCCGAGGCGCGCAGGAAGCCATGATACACAAGATACTCGTCCAGATAGACTCCCGTGACCACGCCCTGCGTGTTGATGCTTGCAGGAAAGATGGTCTGCTGGACGCCTGGCGCATCGGCATCGAAGGTGGTGAAATTGCCACCCGGGCCCCGCAGGAAGCCGTGCAGCGTCAAGTTACTCGAGACGATGTACTGTCCTGTGATTTCGCCGGACGCGCTGATGCTCTGGGGAAAGGTGCCATTGCCGTCGAGTGTGCCCGCCCACGGCGCATCGAATGGGGTGAAGGTGCCGTCGGGGCTCCGCACGAAGCCATGGCTGACTCGACTTGTATCAATGAAGTCAAAGTAGTATCCCGCGACTACACCCGAGTCGTTAATACTCGCGGCAATGGTGGAGCGGGCATAGGGGAAATTCGGGTCAGGGCTCGGCTCAGCGCCCGGCGCATCGAAGCTGGTGATGGTGCCGTCGGGGGCCCGCAGGAAGCCGTGGACTTCATAATCGCTCGCGTCCTGGTAGTATCCCGCGATCGCGCCCAAGGCGTTGATTTTGACGACCCAGATGCGCGGGGTTGGGGTGCCCGGCGCGTCGAAGATGGTGAAGCTGCCGTCGCGGGCGCGTAGGAAGCCGTGATAGGCAAAACTCGCGTCCTGAAACTCTCCCGCGATGGCACCCAAGGCGTTGATGTCCTCGGGAAAGGTGCCATCATGTGCAGCGCCAGGCGCGTCAAAGGTGGTGAAGGATTGGGCGCGAGCGCTGCGCGAAAAGCCCAGCATCAGGCTGCAAAAAGCCAGGATGAAGGGCGCCCATGCCGTCCATCGAATTAGCGTGCGGAGTCTTCCAAAAACAGTTCGGCTTCCCAGCATGGCTGAACCTCCAGCGACCGAGCTTTCGCATGAATCATACGACCGGCACAAGAAAACCCCTTGCGCTCTCGACTGCCCGCAAGCGGGCTCTTGAGCAAATCCCAATTTGACCGGGAGCGAACTACCACTTAACCTGCGAGCAATTTTCCAGCCATTTCCGCCCACCACAAACAAAGGCGCTTACAACATATTTTGGGAAGTTTGTGCAGGCTATTGCATATCACGAGCCGGGAAGATTCATATGGGGAGGGCGTAACCAGCGTTAGCCATGGGTGGGTCGGATGACGCACCCCAAGTCAGGCTACGGCCCTGGCGATGTGAAATCGTCCCTGGGTGAAAGATCCCGCGCGGCGGGGGCGCGCCTACGTCTTGAACTGGTCGTCGATTTCGACTTGGTAGCCGCTCGAGAGGCGGTTGGTTTCGTTGGCCATGCCGACCACGGCCATCAACTCCGCGAACATCGCGTCGCTCATGCCCGCCTTGCGCGCCGCGGCGGTGTGCGACGCGATGCAGTAGCCGCACTGGTTGGTCACGCTCACGGCGACGTAGATCATTTCCTTCACCAGCGGGTCGAGCGCCCCCGCCGCCATGACCTCCTTGATGCTCTGCCAGGTCCGCCGCAGCAGCGCGGGATCGTGCGCAATCACCTTCCAGAAATTGTTGACGCGGTCGGTCTTCCGCGTCGCCATGATGTCGTCATAAACGGCGCGCACCTCCGCGCTCGCTTGCTGGTACTCGATTAGACCGCAAGTGGCCATATAACCCCCGGTACGCGAACTTTGTCGTGGGTTTCAGTCTAGCGGAATGCCGCGTAGTAAATACCACGCTCTTGTGACGGCAGCAATCGTGCTCCGCGCCTCGGCACCTAGCATCAACGGAGGAGAGGAAGGCGCCGCAGCCGGATGCCTCCTTCGGTGACGGATACGAGCGCGCCACGCTGCAGATCCTCACGGCATTCCTCAATCACCCGGAGAAGCAGACGGGCAAGCTCGTCAGCCCGCAGTCCCTCGATGCGGATGCGAACGACGGACGGGCCTTCGGCTCCCGTCAAGGCCAAGTGGGTGTGGAAGTCAGCATCCAGTGTGACAACGGTTCGCCCCTGCTCGCGGGCGTGTTGAAGGATGGTGGCATCATCGGCGGCCGCCAGGCCGATGTCGCCGACGTGTACCGAGTCGAGTCCGGATTGGGATAGGAAAATGACTGTCGAGCGGGGCAAGCCTTGATCGAGAAGCAGCATTACTTCATCAGCGGCAGGGCCATCACCTTGTCATCAAGGCTGGCGGCAGCGTAGGCCAGTGCTTGTCGGATATCCTCGTCTTCAAGTTCGGGATACTCGCGGCGCAGGTCTTCACGATCGGGATAGGTCGCGAGGGCCTCGATCACGCGGCGTACCGTCAGTCGAAGGTTGCGGATGCAAGGCTCGCCGTTCATGCGCGCGGGGTCAACCGTGATGCGATCCAGCTTTCCCATAGGGAGCGCCCTTTTTTCAGGCCAAGCCTATTTTCCAGACTGCACGCTTCAGATTACCACTTGCAGTGCCAAGAAAGCAAAAGAGGTGCAATAGACAGAAGGCAATCGCGCCGTAGGATATGGCGGCAACATCCCGTGGATTGGGTGGAGACCGGAATGCTCAGCGCACCAGGACGGGAACGGACTGCACGCGGTTGTTGCCCATGCCCTGACAGTTCCAGGGCGGCTCGGTGGGCTGGAGATTTCCGGCGGCGTCAGTGGCGCTACAAACCGCTGGGCGCCGATTTCATCGTCACTGTGGACATTAACTATCATCTTGCCAAGAAACCCGCAACGGCCAAGTCTTAAGAGAAGGTCTCGAGGCAAGAATCGCTGCGCGTGCCGGGGCAGGTCCTCCCTCCTGCCCCGGCTTTTTTGCAGCCCATGGGACGCGACGCGCCGCGCTGCTCAGCCCTAGTACAGCGTTTCAGTATTCACGGGCAGACCGAGCAGCTTCAGGT
>CAZTHM010000185.1:0-7436 GCA_964613505.1 uncultured Acidobacteriota bacterium
ACGGCACCCACGGATCCTCCGGGGGGCATTGAACTCGAGTCCGACGACGGGCGCCTGGATTTCAAAGTTGGCTCTAACAAGAAGCCCTTTGCGATCACCGACCTTCGCGCCCGCCTGAATCTCGACCCCGCACAGGGAATCGTCCGCTACCAGGTTTCCGGCAATCCGTTGCGGAGTGATCTTCCCATTCCTCCGCCCGGCCCGCTGGAGTTGGCGGGCGAGTGGAAACCGGGCCCGGATCTGGGAGGGTCTCTGCAGGCCACTCTCCGGACGCGCGGCGCGCTGCTTTATAATTGGATTCCCCTGCTGGCCGGATACAATCCGGAAATCTACGGCGTGCTCGATGCCGACGTCCGCCTCGGCGGATCGCTCCGCGTCATCAAGGTTGAAGGAGAGGGCCGGCTGACCCAACTCCACCGCTGGGAAGTGTTGCCTCCTTCCGATCCGATGCCTGTCACGATTCACTTCCGGGGCGAATTCGACCGCAGCCGCGGCAGGGCACTGGTGGAAAGCGCCGATGCTGCCTTTGCCGATTCTCGCTTGCACCTTACCGGCGCCGCCGACCACATCCCTTCGTCGCCGGAACTCGATCTGGTTGTGGCGCTGGAGCGCGCCCGGATGGAAGACCTGCTGGCGGTGGGACGGCGTTTGTGGGGATACAAAGGCTCGCTCTCCCTCTCAGGCCGCGCCGACGGGCTGCTGTCCATCCAAGGACCCTGGACCGAGCGCCGCTACGGCGGCTTCCTGGGAGCGCGAGATGTGCGCCTGAACACTCCCGTGGGCGCATTCCCCATCTCGGACGTTGCCCTGCGAATTGACAACGATGGCGCCCGGCTGGCGCCCGTCAAACTAACGCTCGCGCCGCGCGTGGAGTGGGTTGCGATGGGTGCTCTCTATCGAACCGAGCCGGGCCGGCGAGGGCGGCAGCCCAACGTGGCGCCCCGATATGAGGTGCGGGTCGCGGCGAAGGTGATTAATTTGCGGGATCTGATTCGTCTGGGCCGCGCCATGGGTATTCAAATTGCCCAGGGTTTGGACGCGCAAGGGACCGGCAGTGCGACCATCCTCCTGGCCGGCTCGGCGTGGCCGCCCACGAGGCCTGCTCTCAGTGGCCGCGCGGAATTGCGCGCCGCTCAGTTCCTCGTTCCCGGCCTGACGGAACCTTTGAATATTCCTCGCGCGCGCATTCAGGTGAACGGCGATCACGTGGTTGTGGAGCCGGTCACCGCCGTCATGGGGACAAGCGTGTTCACGGGCCGCTTGGAGCACCAGGGTGAGCGGACTCGCCCTTGGCGATTTGATGTCAAGGCCGACCGCTTGAGTGTTGAGCAAGGCGCACTCTGGTTCGATGTGCTGGGCCACCGCCCGCCGCTTCCTTTGCTGGAGCGCATTCCCGGCTTGAGTTCGCTCACGGCGCGCCGGAATGTTGCCTCCAGCCTCTTCAGCGCGCTCCATGCCCAAGGGCGTTTCGAAACGCCGACCTTGACCTATCGTTCACTGCACCTGGAAGATTTTCGCGCCGCAGTGGACGTCTCCGGGCGAGTGCTTCGCGTTTCAGGTGCCTCATTCCGAACCGGCGGCGGCCGGGGTCGAGGGAATGTTGATGTGGATCTTACGAGCGCCCCGGCCCGCGTGGCGGGGGAAGTGAATCTGACCGGCGCGAAGCTCCAGTCGCTGGCCGCTCGATTCCCGCCGCCGCTCCGCAAAGCCCATGGCGTCTTTTCCGGAACGGCACAGTTTGAAACGCGCGGCCTGAGCCGCAGCGAAATGAGCGCCAACCTCACCGCCACCGCATCTGTCCAGCTCAAGAGTGTCTCCTTTGGTGAGTTTGATCCTCTTCAGGCTGTGGCGCGACAGGCGCGCTGGGGCTCCCTGGAGCCGGCCCGTGGGGAAGTGGTAATGCCCTCGGCCTCGCTTACGCTGGAAATCCGAGACCGCCGAGCGCTGGTCACGCGGCAGCAACTCCAAGTCGAGGGCGCGGGGTTGACGTTAAATGGAGTCTACAATTTCGATGGAGCAATGGACTTGGCAGTACGAGCCGATCTCCGCCACGTGAAGCGGCATTGGATCAGCGAGACGATGGAAGGGGGTCTTGCTCCCCTGCATGAAGCAGATTTCCATCTCGCGGGACCACTCGCTCAGCCCACGGTCCAGCCGGAGAGCCAGGTCTCGCAGGCGAGTCGATGAGGCGCTAATTCTTGATGATGCGCAGAGAGAGCAGTTCAAAATCCGGGCGGCAGAATCGGCGGGCCCGAACTAAGGCTGGCTCGCGTCGTATCCCTTTGCTCTTGGCCGGAGTCGGCTACCTTCTGGTTTGCCCGGTGGCTCTCTGGCAAGCCACTCCGCTTCCTGAATCGGGAACGACGACCACCGGATTCTCCGAAGCGGCGGCCCGCAGTCTCGCCGCCAAGATTCAAACGCTCTCGAGCCCCAAGCCTGCCGCATCGGTTCCACCGATGACCATCACTGAAATCGAAGCGAACTCTTACTTGAAAGTCCACGGCCACGAATTCCTGCCCCCCGCGGTGCATGATCCCGAAATCCACATCGGCCCGAAAGGTGTCTCCAGCGCCGCCGAGGTGGATTTCGATCAACTGGGCCGGATGGGAGCGCAGAATGACGACTGGGGCAGTCGGCTCGTCGCCTTGATTTTCGCCGGCAAACAACGAGTCGAGGCAAGCGGCAAACTCGAGACGGGCGACGGGTACGCGAGGGTGACCATCGAAAGCTTGAATGTTGGCACCACCTCCATCCCCGCCGGATTCGCCAATTTCTTCCTGCAAAGCTACCTCGAGAAGAAGTATCGCATTGACCTGAGCAAACCTTTCCCGCTCCCGGTGCGGGTTTCGCATATCGTCCTGGGGGATAAGGTCGCCACGCTTTACTTCGGACCCGTCAAGGACCACTGAACAGCCCCGTCGAAATATCCCCGAATCTCATTGAAAAAAGCACGCCGGGCGGTCTATCTTCGTTTCCCGCAGAGGGAAAAGGAATTGCCAGCGAGGTCAGCGATGTCGAAGTGGTGTCAAGGTTTCTTGAAAGTGATGTGGGCTCTGTTACTGATAGGCCCGTTTGTTCCAGTGACAGGCGCGGCGGGAGCTGAATTACTCGCCTACCGCGAGTACCTGCGCCCCGACCCGTTCGGCGGCGTGGTGGCTCAGGACGGCGCGCCGGATGATTTGAGGAAAGCAACTTTCAACGCGCGCGAAGGCCTTTCGCTTCAGGCCTTGCGGGGTGGGTATGTTTCGTTTCACCTGGTGGCGAAGCTCCCGCAGCCGGGGCCGTATGCCCTCAACGTGGCAATTGCCGACAGGGCCGGGAGGATTCAAACCGACGTTTTCAGGGAATGGTTCCACTTCGTTGACGTGGACAGCCACTACTATCCCGACGCCTTGATTCCAGTCGCGCTGCCTTACCACTCCGAGCTTCCTGAGCCCGACAATCGCATCTCGAAGCAAACCGCGCAGGCGTTTTGGGTGGACGTGTGGATTCCAGCCGACGCGCCGCCGGGCGTCTATCGCGGCCGCGCGACGCTCCTCGCGGGAAGGGCGCGCGCGGCTTTGCCCATCGAGGTCAAAGTCCTCGCCGCAGTGATCCCGCCGGACGACGCCGTGACGCTCGACCACAATTCCTACGGCACCTCATGGCTTGCCGATCTCTACCCGAAGCTTCGCGAGCGCCTGGGCGAGCGGTTCTACCAAAGCGATGAGTTCTTCGGTTTGATTCACGCTTACCATCGCCTCTTTTACGAACATCGTGGCGTCTATCATCAGCTTGGGTATGGCCACGGCGGGAAAGTAGGTCCAGAGTTCGCTCCGGCGCTCGCGGGCTCAGGCCGCAGCAAGCATATCGCCAGTTGGGCGCTCTTCGATCGCCACTATGGGCCGCTTTTTGACGGGTCGGCATTCGCCCGCACGCGCCGTGGCCCCCAGCCGATTCCCTTTGTCTATCTCCCCATCAATCCGGAGTGGCCGGCATCGTTCCTCTGGTGGGGAGAACCGGGCTACGAGGCGGAGTTCGTCAACGTCGTCTCCGAGATGGAGCGCCACTTCCGCGAAAAAGGTTGGACGCAGACGCGCTTGGAGATGATTTTCAATCAGAAGAAGCGCTACAAGGCCTTTCCCTGGGACGGCGACGAGGTGCGATTTGCCAAAGACAATGAATACAATATCGAGTACGGCCGCCTCCTGAAAAAGGCGCTGCCGCCCGACACGCCCGTGAAATTCATCTTTCGCGCCGACGTGAGCTGGATGATGGAAGACCAGTTCAAAACACTCGACGGGGTGGTGAAATTCTGGGTCGGCAATTCTGCAATCTTGAGCTGGTATCCTGAGGCGCCACCCAAGTTGCGCGAGCGTGGCGACATTGTCTGGTATTACTCCGAGGCGCCGAGCGTCCAAGCGGTTTCTTCGGCCATCACCTTCAATCCGTTCAAGGCCTGGCTGTGGGGAGTGGATGGCTACCTTCACTGGCAAACCGTCGATCCCGGCGAAGACCCGTGGTTCCACTTTAATGGCGGCAGCGTGGTGCTGGCCTATCCCGGCGAGCGCTTTGGCATCGAAGGGCCCATTCCCAGCCTGCGTCTGAAGATCCAGCGGAATTGCCTCCAGGACATCGCGCTGCTGAGTCACCTCACGCGCGGCGGCGGCGCTGATTCGGCTAAAGCGGAAGCGGCCCGCCTCTATAACGGAACAAAACCCGCGGACTGGTGGAACCCGCGTCCGGCGATGGCTAGCCTGCCTCCGCCGGAATGGTCCGACAGCATTTTCGAGCAGGCCGATCAAGCTCACACCACGGTGATTAAGAATCTGCGCCCTTCGGCATGGCAGAACATCCGCGAATACATTTTTCAACGGGTATCGGAGGCGAAATGAGACAGCGAGGAAGGCTTTTCTCAATCGTGCTGGCAAGCGCGATGACTTTGCCGGCTTTCGGTCAGACTCCGCCGCAAGCAGCGCCTTCGCGCGAGAGACTGTCGCGCGATCTCGAGGAAGTGGCGCGGGTTGCCTCCGTCATGGTGGATGGCGACCTTTGCCAGAGGATTATGACGGAGCGAGCTTCGGCGCGCCTGACCGTGGTCGATCCCAAGAACCGCTGGGCGGCAAGCGACGATTTTGAGGTGAATCACGAAGCTTACATCCAGGCCAAGAAACTCTTGATTCGCCTTTCGCGCCTCGTTCCTTATCCTTGCGATGTCAACCTCTGGATGCCGCTCGAAAAGAGCCCGGGAAAGATTCAAATCCTGATTCGCAACGCCAACGAGATGAGCCAGTTCTGGACCTGGGGCGCGCTGCATCAGGACATGACGCCGGCAATGCGCGAGGTGATTGAATCCGGCCAGCGGCGCACGGTCGCGGAAAAGTCCGGGATGGTTTCCGTACTGGCGCCGGTTTCGAACAGCCTGGGAGAAATCGTCGGGCTCGTCGAGGTGGTCAGCCGAGTCTCGATCGACGCCCACGAAAACGTTAAGTAGAGGCTCTGCCCATGGAGCATTCGAGCAAACTGCTGTTGGAACTTTTCATCATGTTCGCCGGGGGCAAAGTCCTGGCGGAAATCTTCGAGCGCCTGCGCCAGCCCGCGGTGGTCGGGGAACTCCTGGCCGGGGTCGTGCTCGGGCCGTCGCTGCTGGCCCTCGTTCACCCCAGCGAGATGACCGAAGGTCTGGCGGAGATCGGGGCGATCTTCCTCCTCTTCACCGTGGGGCTGGAGACGAAGCCACGCGATCTGATGCAGGTGGGCGGGGTCGCGACGCTGGTGGGGATGCTGGGAGTGATTGTGCCCCTCCTTCTGGGCGTGGTTTACATGCGCGCCATCGACCACTCGATGGTGGAAGCGATTTTTGTGGGTGCCGCCATGGTCGCCACAAGCGTCGGAATCACGGCGCGCGTGCTGGCCGATGCCGGCGTGCTTTCGACGCGTCTGGCGCGCGTCATCCTGGGCGCCGCGGTGCTCGACGATATCCTGGGCATGATTGTGCTGGCAGTGGCGAGCAGCCTCTCGACCGGCCAGGTCAACTACCTGCAATTGGCCATCGTGACGGCCGAGGCCGTCGGCTTCTCGGTCTTCATGCTGATATTTGGCGAGCGTGTCGTGCGCCGCATGCAGCCCCGCGTCGATAAGCTGCGCGCGCGAAATTCCGCCTTCATCCTCTCGATCATCCTTTGCCTCGGGCTTTCGCTCGCCTCGGTATACATCGGCATGGCGGCGATTATCGGCGCCTTCCTGGCGGGCTTGGCGTTGGCCGACCACAGCGAACAGTGGCGCTTGCAGGAGAACGCGCATCCCGTCATGGAATTCCTGGCGCCGTTTTTCTTCGTACTCCTGGGCGCGCAAGTGAACCTGCGAAGCCTCGATCAGCCGGGCGTGGTGGGGATGGCCGTGGCGGTCTGCGTATTGGCCATCGTGGGAAAACTGGTGGGCTGCGGATTGGGCGCGCTGTCGCTGGGGAAGGGCGATGCGTTGCGTGTCGGCGTGGGGATGGTGCCGCGCGGCGAAGTCGGCCTGATCGTCGCGGGGGTGGGATTGACATTGCATACTATCTCCGACACGGTTTACGCCGTCGTATTGGTGATGTGCATGGTGACCACGGTTGTCGCGCCGCCGGTATTGCGCTGGCTGCTGCCGGAAGTTCCGCCGGGGGTGCCGGCGCCGGCTCCGGAGACCTGAGGCGCGGCGCCTGAACCGGGGCGGCCGAAAAATACACTTGACAAAGTCGGGCAAATATGATAGCCTACCGTTCGGACAGGAAGTCGATGACAGCAATAGCCCATTCCGGGCCGGGGGAGGGGGGCATTTTGGCCCGCGGTCATCCGAAAGTCGGGATAAAATGTCGGTTGGGGACGGCAGCCAGATAAGCGGGGCGGGGTAAAAGATTGTTTTTTGCCCCCTTAAGCTGGTATGTTCTAGAAACAAAGCAACATGGCAGCTTTGGGAGGGTCAAAAAGAGGGCTAGTTATGTCGAAATCGAGTCAACTAGCCGGGCTTTCATGTCGTTTCCGCGCCATTTGGGCATCCAAACGAGCAGGTCGCGGGCTCGGGGGAAAGGTCCGCTACGACGGATAGTTCCCGGCACCAATCTGGGCTAGTAGTCTCCCCCAGAGTTTCGAGAGCCGGGGGCGCTTGCAAAAACTTTACGCCAAGGGGAAATGATGAACACACGCTCTGCTTGCAATTCTTACCGCCGGTGGTTTCTAGCCGGTCTCCTGTCCGCCATGCTGACGGTAGCTTCACCCCTCGGGGCAGAAGAGGGGATGTGGACTTTCGATAACCCGCCGCTGAAGCTCCTCAAAGAGCACTATAACTTCACGCCCACGCCGGAGTGGTTGGAGCACGTGCGTCTTTCGAGCGTGCGGTTCAATGACGGCGGCTCGGGCTCGTTCGTGAGCCCGCACGGGCTGGCCCTGACCAACCACCACGTGGCGCTCGGCCAGCTCCAA
>CAZTHM010000186.1:0-7424 GCA_964613505.1 uncultured Acidobacteriota bacterium
GGCCCCATCGCAAAAGAAATCAGCGATTTCTGCAAGCAAGCCGGTTGCCTGCTGCGCGAAGGCGACTTCGCGGCCTATCATGCGAAGGTTGAGGAGCCTCTCACGACCGACTATCGCGGCATCGACGTTTTCAAAGTGGGTTTTTGGAGCCAGTCGCCGGTGTTCCTGCAAAACCTCAACCTGCTCGAAGCGTTTGACCTGAAGTCCATGGGGCAGAACTCCGCCGACTACATTCACGCCGTCGTCGAAGCCATGAAGCTGGGTTACGCTGACCGCGACGCTTATTACGGCGATCCGGATTTCAACCAGATTCCGCTGCAACTGATCTCGAAGGACTACGCCAGAATCCGGCGACCGTTGATTGACATGAGCAAGGCGTCCGCCGAACACATTCCCGGCGACCCGGCACGGATGCTCGCCCGCGCCGCGGACGAGTTCGTCCGCGCGCGCTACAAAGACCGCAACGCCGAGCATCAGGACACGACCTGCGTAAACGTCATCGACAGCGCGGGCAACATGTTTTCCGCCACGCCCAGCGGCGCGTGGTACCCGGCGGTGGTCGCCGGCGACACCGGCATCCCGCTTGGCCAGCGCGCGCAGGCGTTCGTCCTGACGCCCGGCCATCCCAATCAACTGGCGCCGCACAAGCGCCCGCGCATTACGTTGACTCCCACGCTGGCGCTCAAGGAGAAGAAGCCCTGGCTGGCGTTTTCGACGCCGTGCGGCGATTCTCAGGATCAGACCTTGCTTCAGGTCTTCCTGAACATCGAAGAGTTCGGGATGAATCCCCAGGAGGCGGTAGAAGCTCCGCGCTTCGATTCCGATGCCATGTACAGCTCCTTCGATGCGCACGAGGACGAGCCTCTGGTGCTTCAACTGGAAAAGCGGATTCCGGAATCCGTCGCCGACCAACTCCGCCAGCGCGGTCACAAAGTGACCATACAAGGTGAGTGGGCGAATTCCTGCGCGCCCACGGCGGTCGAATTCGACCCCGCCAACGGTGTCATCAAGGCCGGAGCGGACGTGCGGGGACATCGGTATGCTCTGGCCTGGTAGGTTGTGGGTTGTTGGTTGTCAGTTGTCTGCTGTTGATGGAGAGTGTTAACTAGCGCTGAAGATTTACGTCAGGAAAAGTCGCGGAGCACATATCATGTATATCAAAAACCTTCTCCTACGACTCGCCACCTGCGTGTTCATTCCTGCTTTCGTCCAGGCAGCACCACTTGGCGGCGACCGTGGAAACAATCCACACATCCCCACCACAAAACAAGTGCTCGCCCGGCTCCAAGCCGAAATAACAGGGAAACCCATGAGTGAACCAAATCCCTACACGAGCGACGCGCGAACCACCGCCAAGTTTTCATCGAAGGACTTCGTGCCCAACGGCGATCTGAGCAAGAAAGTCTGGCGGCGGGCGGAGTGGGTCAAGTTTGACCACGACATGGCAGGCCAGCCGAATTATCCCGAGGCCGCCACCGAAGTGGCTGCCTTCTGGACATCCACTCATGTCTATTTCGCGTTCCGGTGCAAGTACACAACGCTCAATATCTACGCGGGTGAAGACCCCGCCAAGGAGCGCTGGGAGCTGTGGGACCGCGATGTCGTGGAAGTCTTCGCCAACCCCGAGCCCGCGCGCGTGAATCACTATTACGAATATGAAGTCTCGCCCAACAACCAGTGGATCGATCTGGAGATTGACAAGGACAAGGACCCGTTCAACGACGCCGGATGGAATTCAGCTTTCGAGCACGCCACGCGCGTGGACGAGAAGAACCGCGTCTGGACGTGCGAGATGCGTATTGCGCTCAAGTCCATGAACGTCGCCGCGCTAAAGCCCAATGCCGAGTGGCGCCTCAACTACTATCGCGCCGACGGCCCGGGCGACGACTCGGAGCGCCGTTTCCTGTGCTGGAGCACTATCCCCGAGGGTAAGACCTTCCACGCGCCTACACGTTTTGGGATTATTCGATTTGTTAAGTAGGGACGCAGGCCCTGCGCCCCTTTCCGAGCGGACCCCGACTACTCCTACCGCTTCGCGCCTTCGTAGCACCCCAGCACTCGCAGGAAGTTCGTGACCTCGGCGAGGTGTGCGAGGGCGTTACGGCAGCGCTCTTCTTTCACATTCCCGATGAAGTCCAGATAGAAGAAATACTCCCACGGACGGCCGCGCAAGGGGCGGGATTCCATCTTACTCAGATCGATATCGCGCAGCGCGAAGACGCTGAGGCACTTGAAGAGCGCCCCGGGAAGGTTTTGCGTGGAGAAGACAATCGAGACTTTGTTGGCACGGCGTGAAATCGAGGCGCTCCTCGAAAGCAGCAGAAAGCGCGTGAAGTTTTCGTGATGGTCTTCGAGGTGCGCCTGGAGAATCCGCGCCCCATAGACCGCCGCCGCCGTGCGGCTGGCGATGGCGGCAGCGCCGGGAAGCCGCTTCTCGGCCAGCATTTTGACACTCCCCGCCGTGTCATAGAACGGGATCTTCTGCACTTTCGGGTGCTCGGCAAAGAAGCGGTTGCACTGCGCCAGCGCCACGGGGTGGGAATAGACCTGCTTCAAGTTCTTCCGCGTCGTCCCCGCGAACGCTAGCAAATTGTGCACGATGCGCAGGTTCACTTCACCCACGATGTGCAGGTCGTGCTCGAGCAGCAGGTCGTAGTTTTCGTAAATCGAGCCGGCCAGCGTATTTTCGATCGGCGCCAGGCAATACTTCGTCCGCCCGCTTACCACGGACGCGAAGATATCCGCGAATGCCTCGCAAGGCCGGACGCGGATCTTGCGGCCGAGGAGCTTGTAGGCCGCCTCCTCGCTGAACGAACCTCGTTCCCCTTGAAACGCCACGGTTGGCAGAGCCACAGGTTAACCTTTTCTTTGAGCCTCGCCGCTGGATGCTACCACGCGATGGAGTTGGCCGCGTTCAGGCAGGAGGCGCGGACTCCATCAATCCCCGGAAGAAGAAATCGGCGTAGGCCTCGGTGAGCTCGTTCTGTTTGGTCGGCCCTTCCGGCTGAAACCACTGGTAGAGCCAATTGATCATGCCGAGCAGGGCGAAGGCGGCGAGTGAGGGGGAAAGCAAAGGCTTGCCTCCCGCTTGCTCCTGCACCTGGGCGATAAGGTTTTCGAGGTAGTGGATATATTCCCTCTTGCGGAGGTTGATTTTCTTTCGAAGCGCCCCTTTGAGCGAGCGGTTCTCATGCAGGATGACGGTAATTTCCAAGTCGCGCGCGCGCACGATGAGATCGATGTGGCCAATGATCGTCTGACGAAGCTTTTCGCGCGGGTCGGCGATTTCCTTGACTTTTTGGAGGACGGTCTCGTCCAGGATGTCCATGCCGTAGTTCATGATTTCAAAGAGCAGGCGGTCCTTGCTTCCCACGTGATGGTAGAGCCCGGCTTTAGTCAAGCCCACGGCCTTGGCGATGTCCTGCATGGACGCGCCATCGTAACCCTTTTCGTAGAAGACGCGAGCCGCGATGCGGCAGATTTCACGGAGTTTCTGTTTGGTGTCGCCGGCTTGAGCCATGGTAATCCTGCGAGCGCAGAAATCGGGAGTTTATCACAACCTACTGTTCGGCTGGAGAAACAAGAATAAGTTCGAGGACTCCAGCCGCCTCGGACCTACGCCACCCAGCTGACCCTGCTTGACTACCTCAAGTGGCCAAAATCGTACGAAATCACGATGGGCATTTTGTCGTTGTCGCCGTTAACCTCCTTTGTTATCTATAACATTCCCGGTTTCGTGTTAAGTCGTTTGTTTTCTTTAACATTCCGGGGTCGTTCCAGGCTTTCTAGGAGCCGATCCTTTGTTTTCATGAACATTCCGGGGTCGTTCCGCAAAAAAGGGTTACCAGGGGGGGCTATTCACGTAGCCACCGGCGGAGCTTCTTCTTGCCCGCTCCCGGCCTCCAGCTCCTCTGGGCTTTCAGGCTCAGCTTGGCTCACCAGCTCGTGCAAGTGATGGTTGCGGCGCAGGTCGAGCAGAATTCTCACCTTCCGGTCGATCGCCCGGTCCAGGTCCCTCTCTTCGCGCAGGATGAGCGGCCACGGTTTCCCTTCCGGAGCCAGGCAGGCGTCGCGCGCGGCGGGCGCAGGCTCGGCGTGCTGGGCTTTACACCAGGCAAACTGTTTCCGCGCCGCGGCAAGTTCCGCCTCGAGATCTTTCCGCAAGCTTTGGCGGGTGAATTCCGCGACGTCGCCGTTCGAGCCCTGAGGACTCGACAGCGACTCGTAGGCGCGCACGATATTCGCCCCGCGCCACGGCTTGTAATGCCCGTAGAGGTAGCGGAGCCTCACCTTACCCGCTTCGTCGTACTGCCGCATCTCGACCAGCGCCTGAATCATCTCCAGGCTGGAGATGAGGATACGAAATTTGGCCACCGAGTCGGGAAGCCGCCAGAGGCCGCTCGCTCCCACGGCGGCGTCCAGGGTTTCGTGCGTGTCGCGGTCCTCTTCCATCTCCCGGCGCTCTCTTTCCCTCTCGTCCGTGGCGCGCTGGCGCAGGAGCAATGCGTTCTTGATCCGGTCCAGGCGGGCGCGCCTCCAGTAGAGCCGCGCCAGGTCCTCCACTTGCCGCGCCCAGAGCGGGTCCTCAGGCCGGTAAGCGGCGAGCAGACTTTCGTAGAGCTGGTCGAACTCCGCCGGCTTCTCGCCCAGCGCTTGGAGCGAGCGGCCGAACTCCGCGCCGTCGCGCGCGTAGAGCCCGTGCTTGCGGCTGTTGCGCTGGGAGTTTTCCTTTCCCGCCGCCGTGCTCGGCCCGCGCGAAAGCGGCGCGTTGTGACGGTTGCCGGCCACCAGGGCCGGAGTGAGGGTGGGTGATTTTCGTAAGGACATAGCTTCTCCTCTCCCGCCCGCCCGGCGGAGGGCCGCGGCGGGCCGGGACTCCGCAAGAATCGCGAGCCGGAGGGGCGCAAGGGGGCGCCCGGCGCCCGCTCTCTCCGCCTTCCGGCTCTAGCCTCGTCCAGGCATAATATGAGCCTATCACAGTTAGCTAGTGTTGTCAAGAGAAAAAAGGTCCCTCAGCTAGGCCAGCCATTGGCCGGAGAATGGAGCCTCGGAGCGCGGGCCCATACCGCCCGCGGCCGCGCCGTCACTGGCGCGCCGGTCTGCCTGTCGCGAGGCTCTTTATCGGGATGACCGGCGGGTTTGGCCGGCGGGGACCGTACTTTAGCGCCGGTCTGCCGGTCGCGAGGCTCTTTATCGGGATGACCGGCGGGCTTCGACTACGGCGACGCTGGCCAGGAAGCGCGGCGGCTGGCGCAGGTGGGCCGCCCGCTCGAAAGCGTAGGCCAGCTTGATGAGCGTGGGTTCGCTGTAGGCGCGGCCGAAGAAGGAAACCCCCACGGGGAGGCCAAAGACCAGCCCCGCCGGGACGGTGATGTGCGGATATCCCGCCACCGCCGCGGGCGTCGAGCATCCGCCCGCCGAGTGGTCGCCGTTCACGAGGTCGGTGGGCCAGGCCGGGCTCCCGGTCGGCGCCACAAGGGCGTCCAGGCGGTGTTTGTCCATGAGGGCGTCGATGCCTTCGGCGCGCGACAGGCGCCGGCAGGTCGAGAGCGCGTCGAGGTACTCCTGCGAGGTGAGCGGCCCCTTCTCTTCCGCCTTCAGGAAAACGTCCTGACCAAAATAGGGCATTTCCCATTCGCGGTTGCGCTCGTTGAACTCGATGACTTCTTTCAGAGAATGTACCCGCGCGCCCGGCCCCAGGCTGGCGAGATAGGCGTTGAGGTCAGCTTTTAACTCATAGAGCAGAACGAGGAATTCCGGATCGCCGAGCTTGTCGGCGGTCTCGACCTCGGCCGGATCAATCAACACCGCGCCCTGGCGCTTCATTTCCTCGAGAGCGACGTTCATCAATTTGTCCACGGCGTCGCTGAATCCGAAAAACTTTCGTGCCACGCCCAGCCGCGCCCCGGCGAGGCCTTTGGGATCCAGGAACTTCGTGTAGTCCGGCGAAGCCTTGCCGCGGCTCTCGGCCGTCACGCCGTCCGCGGGGTCAACGCCCGCCAGCGCGCCGAGCAGAATCGCCGCGTCGGCGACGGTTCGAGCCATCGGCCCGGCGGTATCCTGACTGTGCGCGATGGGAATAATCCCCGTGCGGCTGACCAGGCCGAGCGTGGGCTTGATGCCGACGATGCCGTTGACGGTCGAGGGGCAGGCGACCGAGCCGTCGGTTTCCGTGCCCACGGCTACGGCGCAGAGGTTTGCCCCCACCGCCACGCCCGAGCCCGAACTTGAGCCGCAAGGGTTGCGGTCCAGCGCGTAGGGATTGCGCGTCAGTCCGCCGCGCCCGCTCCAGCCGCTGGTGGAATGATTGGAGCGGATATTCGCCCACTCACTCAGGTTGGTCTTACCCAGGATGACCGCGCCCGCTTCGCGCAGCCGCCGGGCCACAAACGCGTCCTCGGGCGGGATCGAGCCTTCCAGCGCCAGCGAGCCCGCCGTGGTCGTCATGCGGTCGTGCGTGCCGATGTTGTCCTTGATGAGAACGGGAATGCCGTGCAGCGGCCCGCGCGGGCCATTCACCTTGCGTTCCTTGTCGAGCCCTGCGGCGATGGCCAGCGCGTCGGGATTGATTTCAATCACCGATCCGAGCTTGGGTCCCTGCCGGTCAATCGCCTCGATGCGCGAGAGATACTTCTCCGCGAGCGCGAGCGCCGTGTACTTGCCCGACCTCATGCCGTCTTGCAAAGCCGTGACGCTGAGTTCGTCCAGTTCGAAGGGCCGGACGTCCGTCGCTGAATGCGTTGATGCTTCCGCTCTGCGCACCAACTCCGGCTGCGCCATCGCCGCCGCGCCCGCCACCACTCCGGATTTCAAGAAGCGCCTCCGGCTAACAACTGCAGTGACCCGCTTATTCGTTTTTTCTGGTTTCAAGGTTCGCCTCGCCCCGCTCTCGCGCCGTTTCCGGCCTCGTTTCTGGATGGCTGGCAGTGTACACCGCCGGGCACCAGTTTGGAATGTCGTGGCGAAAGGGCCGATCAGAGTTGGATACGCGCCGACGGCCCTGGCCGTTCAGTGCCCGCCGGCGGAGTGAAGGCTCTCGGCGAGTAAGGGATCTCTGGTTGGAACCAGTGCCGCCTGACCCGCGTGGTGGCAAAACAAAAGCAGGGCCAGGGCCACGGCCCCGAGCATCGGCCCGATCTCCCAGAACCCAAACGGCGGAACACGCCCCGCGGCGGGCGGAACAATCATCAGATAGAGATCGAGCCAGCGGCCGATCAGGACGACAATCCCCACCTTGAGCAGCACGCCGGCGCTGCGTTTGGCGGCGCGCGGCAGCAAGGCGAGGAAGGGCACCACCCAGTTGAGGAAGAAATTCAGCAGGAAGAGCGGCTCCCAGGCGCCGTGCAGCCGCCGCGTGTAGTACACGGTTTCCTCGGGGAAATTCGCGTACCACATGAGCATGTACTGGCTGAACCAGATGTAGG
>CAZTHM010000187.1:0-5560 GCA_964613505.1 uncultured Acidobacteriota bacterium
CCCACTCAAAATCCTTCCAAACGGTTTCCAGAATTCTGCAGTTGGCACAGTCGAATCGCCTCAAGCCCTCGGCCCGCCCTGCCATGCGATTCGCCTCCACGCTGTCGAACTCGATCTTGGTCACCAAGTGGCACCAATTCCTCGTGTGTTTGCCGTTCTCCGTAGTGTCACAGGGACGGTAGTGCTGCGATGTTCCCACCCAGCGCGCCCCGGCACGCCGGCACTCGCTTCGAGTGTAGGCGCCCCGTTCAGCCAGTTCCTTCGGCACGTTTACCCATTCGGCGTAGAGACGGTCATTGTCGGTCCACACGCTGTATTCGTTTCCTGTCGTCAGCGACTTCCAGATACGCGCGGACGCGGGCGGCGCCGGAATCTGGCGGTCTTTCTTAAGCGCCGCGGGCTGCTGGGCGTTCGACGAAAGGGCTGATGCCGCCCAGAGAATGAATGCTAACCCTAACGTGAGAACCCGAGTGGTCACCGTTCCCTCCGATGAAGTTGTCTTCGCCGGGTTTCAGCTTGTATCGTTTCGCACGAACTTGTCAACGACTGTGAATCCGCTTTCCGCCGTCAGCCGCAGCCGTCGCTCCCTGGGTGATCCTTCCGGTTTGTCGCGCCCCTGTGCTACGATGAATCCGTCGGCTAACGGTTTTCTACGACCCATCGAATGACTGAAACTCAAAAGAAACGCATCTTAAGCGGCATGCGGCCCACGGGAAAGCTTCACCTGGGCAACCTGGTCGGCGCCCTCCAGAACTGGGTCAAGCTGCAAAATGAATACGACAGCTTCCACTTCGTCGCCGACTGGCACATGCTGACCACGGATTATGCCGACCCCTCCGAAGTCCGCGAAAACACTCTGCAAATGGTCACCGACTGGCTGGCAGCGGGATTGGATCCCAACAAAGCTACGTTTTTCGTCCAGTCGAGACTTCCTGAGCACGCAGAACTGCATCTGCTCTTTTCGATGATCACACCGCTGGGCTGGCTGGAGCGCGTTCCCACCTACAAAGAACAGCTCGAAAACATCACGGATCGCGACCTGCATACCTACGGTTTTCTCGGTTACCCGCTTCTCCAGGCTGCCGACATCCTGATGTACAAAGCCGACGGCGTTCCGGTGGGCGAAGACCAGGTGCCACATGTCGAGCTGACACGCGAGGTGGCACGGCGGTTCAATCTAGCCTTTGGCGAACTGAAGTTGAGGAGTGTTTCACCTGAGGAATTACCTGGACTTGCGACTCAATCCGGGATCGCCTCCCGTCTTAGTATGACTCACTGGGCGGCAATTCCCTTTGAGGAGAAAATTGCGGCAATCCATAGAGCATTTTGTAGCGCGCCACTGGATTTGAGAGCCGCTTATCTCAATAACGGGTTGGGGGAGGTCATCGAAATATTTCCCGAGCCGCAGCCTCTGCTCACCCCCTCGCCGCGGTTGCCCGGAACGGACGGCCGGAAGATGTCGAAGAGTTACAACAACGCGATCTTCCTGACCGATCCGCCGGACGTCGTCTCGAAGAAGCTCGCGACGATGATCACCGACCCGGCGCGCAAGCGGCGGACCGATCCCGGGAATCCCGACATCTGCCCGGTGTTTGATCTGCACAAGATCTTCTCGAAGCAGGAGACGATTGACCAGGTCAACCGCGAGTGCCGGACGGCGGAAATCGGCTGCCTGGACTGCAAGAAATTGGTGGCCCAGCACATCAATTGCGCCCTGGCGCCCATCCAGGAGAGAAGAAAACCGTACGAGGAGAAGCCGCAACAAGTCTGGGATGTTCTCGAAGCGGGCACGAGCAAGGCCCGCAAGGTGGCGCAAGCTACGATGGCGGAAGTGCGTGCGGCGGTGAAGTTGATATGAAAGCAGCCGGCAGCGATCAGCTTTCAGTAGTCAGCAGGAACAAAGAAACACTGCTCCCGAATTCGAAGGTCAGCGCCGCCCCCTGAAAGCTGAGGGCTGATGGCTGACAGCTCATCATGAATGATGAAACACAACAGTCCGGCAACCAGCCCACCTCGGACGCTCCAGCGGAGGTGGTTGTAACGAAACGCGTGAGCCACGCGCCCGCGACTCCGCCGGGCGTGAAGCTCGAAGCGTATGAAGGCCCGCTCGATCTGCTGCTCGACTTGATCCGGAAGCAGGAAATCAACATTTGCGATATCCCCATAGCGAAGATTACCCAACAGTATCTGGATTATCTGCGCCTGCTCGAGGAGATGAACATCGACGTGGCGGGCGAGTTCATCCTGATGGCGGCCACGCTCATCTACATTAAATCGCGCATGCTGTTGCCGCCCGACCCCAATGCGCCGCCGGAGGAGCAAGGCGACCCGCGCACCGAACTCGTGCAGCGCCTGCTCGAACACGAGCAATTCAAAAACGCCGCCCAGATGCTGCAATCGAAGCGGATGATCGAGGACGCCACGTGGTCACAGCCGGGCATCGGCGAGTTCGTCGAGGCCGAGGATGAACCCGGGTTCACCGTCACGGCGTTCGACCTGATTTCGGTTTTCCGCGAAATCCTGGAGCGCGCCAAGAAACACCCGCAAATCGAAATCCGACGCGAGGAAGTGACTGTGGCGCAGATGATCGAGCACGTCCGCGAAACGCTACTCGCCAGTTCGCGCCCCGTGCCGCTCGATATCCTGATGGCGGGCTATGCCTCGCGCCCGGCGCTCATCGCGCTTTTCCTCGCGCTGCTCGAAATGGTCAGGCTCCACGCTATTCTGCTTCGGCAGAAGGAGCTTTTTGCGCCTATCATGGTGCACCGGAACAAGCGGTTTGAAGAAATCATGGCAGGAACCAATACGGCCCTGCTGGAGGCGGGGTTGGAGGAAAGCTTCTCATAGTTGTCGGTAACCAGTGATCAGTTGTCAGTAAGAAGAACCGCGAGCGATGAATGACAATCTTGAGACACTGGAAACTGACAACTGACCACTGACAACTGACATCATGTTGACTGACGAAACCCTCAAAGCTGCTATTGAGGCCATCATCTACGTGGCGCCGGAGCCCGTGACTCTGGACGCGATCGTGAAATCGCTGGAAGGCGAGGAGCGCGAGCGGGTCAAGGCCAAGCTCGAAGAGCTCGTCGAGGATTTCCAGCGCAGCGACCACGGAATTCAAATCCGCGCGGTCGCAGGCGGCTACAAGTTTTCTTCCAAGCCGGAGCATCACGAGGTTCTAAGGAAATTCGTCAAGAGCCTGAAGCCGCCCATTCGGCTCTCCAAGCCGGCGCTCGAAACCCTGGCGGTTATCGCCTACCGGCAGTCGGTGACGGTCCCAGAGATTGAAGCGATTCGCGGGGTGGACTGCGGCGGCGTCATTCACACCTTGCTTGAGAAAAAGCTTGTGGTCACGGCGGGGCGAAAGAACGTGGTCGGCCGGCCCATCCTCTACCGCACTTCGCGTGATTTCCTGGTCCACTTCGGCCTGAAGGATGTGAGCGAACTTCCCAGCCTCAAGGAATTCGAGGAACTCGCGCGCCAAGCGCTGGGCTCGGAACTCACCTTGGAGGAAACACTTCCCGCGACTGAACCGCCGGCAACCCAACCGCTGAGCGGCGAAGAGGAGAAGAGCCCTGAGCCGCCAGCCGTCAGCGATCAGCAAGAACCGAAAGACCCGGGCTCTCTAAGCTGATGGCTGAGAGCCGATAGCTGAGGGCTTTTGACCGCCATGCTGACCCGCCTCCAAAAAATCATCGCCGACGCCGGCATCACTTCGCGCCGCAAGGCTGAGGAGTTCATCCTCCAGGGCCGCGTGAGTGTGAACGGCGAGGTAGTAACCAAGCTTGGTTCAAAAGCTGATGCGTCGCACGACCACATTCGTGTGGACGGCCGGCTCCTTACTCGTTCCGCCCGCCATTTGTACCTGCTGCTCAACAAACCGCCGGGTTACGTCTCGACGGTCAGCGATCCCCAGCGGCGCCCCACCGTGTTGTCTCTCTTGCGCGGCGTCAAAGAGCGGGTCTATCCGGTTGGAAGACTGGATTACCATTCCTCCGGGTTAATCCTCCTCACCAATGACGGGGAGTTGGCAAACCTTCTAATGTCGCGAGCCTCGGCCGTTCCTCGGACTTATCACGTCAAGCTGGAAGGGCCGCCGAGCCGAGACGACCTCGCCAAACTCGAGGCAGGGATCGTGCTGGATGGCCAGCGCACCGCACCGGCACGCCTACGTCTGGTCTCGGAACGCGACAAGCCCTGGTACGAGATCACTCTCGTGGAAGGCCGGTACCATCAAGTGCGGCGAATGTTTGAGCGCGTTGGACAAGCGGTGATAAAGTTGAAGCGGGTGCGGATCGCCTTTTTGACCGACGAAGGCCTCGCGCCCGGCCGCTTCCGCCCCCTGACCCTGGCCGAGGTGGAACGCTTGAGGAAATTGAAAGTCGCTCAATCGCGAAGGGCACTGCCGTCCCGAGCGGCGAGTGTCGGCCCCTGACCCGATACCCATGCCCAGATCAACCATTCTGGATATCCTCCCTCCCTGGTCTACTCGCATCCGCCCTTATCCCCCCGGCAAGCCCATCGAAGAAGTCGAGCGTGAGCTGGGGCGTACCGCCATCAAGCTGGCCTCCAATGAGAATCCGCTCGGGCCATCTCCCAAAGCCCAGGAAGCTCTGCGAAGATTTCTGGGGAATATCCATATTTATCCGGATGGAGGCGGATATTATCTGCGGAAGAAACTCGCTGAAATTCACGGCCTGGAGATGGGGCAGATCATTCTGGGGGCGGGCTCCACTGATTTGATTGAGCTGGTCGCCAAGACTTTCCTGAGCGCGGGCGATGAGGCGATCACTTCCGAATCGGCCTTCTACATGTACCGCCTGGCGGTTGAAGATATGGGCGCGCGGTTAGTGCTGACCCCGATGCGCGACTTGACTTTCGACCTGCCGGCCATCGCGCACGCCGTGACGCACCGCACCAAAGTGATTTATCTCGGCAACCCCAACAATCCCACCGGAACGATGTTTACGGCGGAAGACCTCGACCGCTTCCTGGCGGCGCTACCGCCGCGCGTGCTGGTTGTCCTCGATGAAGCTTACTTCGAATATGTCCAGCGACCCGACTACTCCCACTCGGTCGACTGCGTGCGGGCCGGGGAAAACATCCTTGTGCTGCGGACGTTTTCCAAAGTGCATGGCCTGGCGGGAATCCGCCTGGGATACGGGATGGGCCATCCGGAACTCATTGAGAGTCTCAACCGCATCCGGTCACCGTTTAACGCCAACAGCCTGGCGCAGGTTGCCGGAATGGCGGCTCTCGACGACCGCGAGCACGTGGCACGATCGGTCGAATCCAACAAGCGCGAAATGAAGTTTGTCACGGAAGAACTGACGCTCATGGGCGTGCGCTACACGCCATCGGTGGGGAACTTTCTTCTCATCGATACCGGGCGCGACTGTGAAGAAGACTTCGTCCGGCTGCTCCACGAAGGCGTGATCGTGCGGCCGATGAAGATCTATGCTTTCCCGACCTCGCTGCGGGTCACCGTCGGTAGGCACCAAGAGAATGAGATTTTTCTTGAGGCCCTGCGCCGAGTGATGGCTGCGCCGGCGCGTGC
>CAZTHM010000187.1:5660-7416 GCA_964613505.1 uncultured Acidobacteriota bacterium
CCCAGCTACGGCGTCGCTTCCTACATGCAATCCCACGGCTACCGCATTATTCCCGTCAATCCCAACGAGACCTCCGTCCTCGGCGAGAAGTCTTACCCCTCGCTCGACGCCGTGCCCGAACCCGCTGAAGTGGTCGTGATTTTCCGCAGACCGGAACATGTCCCCGAGGTCGTGGAAGCCGCCATCCGCAAGGGCGCAAAGGTCATCTGGATGCAGGAAGGCGTCATTCACGAAGACTCCGCCGCACGCGCCCGCCAGGCCGGCCTCGCCGTCATCCAGGATCACTGCATCTTGAAAGAGCACGCCAAGCGGTTTGTGACGGAAGGGATCTAGGGGCACATTCGGACCCTATCTTCCGAACTACAGGGCGCAGATTTACTTCAATGTTTCTCCATTCCTTGGGAACTATTGAATCCTTTCGGTTGTCAAATACCGTAGGTGCTCTGTGTAAACGCTCGGCACATGGAATGGCACCGTGAACTTCCCGCGTCTAAAACTCGGTCGAAAAATTGCTCTCGCTGCCATCGTCACCGGAGGGCTGCTCATCACAATTGTGGCGGGACTCAAATTATCCTTGGTCATAACGGGCCATAGGGCCGAGCGCCTATTGAGTGAGGTGAAGGAGCTCAAACTCGGCGAATCAACTGCTTCTGACGCTCAACAGTTGGTCGATCGCTACGGCGGATCGGAACAGCAGGGGAACGACTCCATCTGCAGTGGCGGCGACTGCTTGTTTTTTGAAGTTCGCGTGTCCAACAAAATAACGGAATCCTTGCTGCGGGCAGGATGGTTCATTGGACGCACGACTGGTGTTTGGTGGAATCCGTGCGACGACTTGCTGCCAATGAGAGCGATGGGCGTGGGAATTCATGTTAAGGGTGGCCGGATTACGCGGATTGGTATTGGCCTCGACACACGAAGGAAGGACGGTTTCTTGCTGGAGGGGAGAACGGAGTTCGTTCCTTCACTCCCCGAAGTGTTCGAACCGCTGAGGCCCGGTTACAGC
The DNA here is from genome assembly GCA_964613505.1 of uncultured Acidobacteriota bacterium. GTDB lineage: Bacteria > Acidobacteriota > Terriglobia > UBA7540 > UBA7540 > CAZTHM01. The sequence goes on from CAZTHM010000187.1 coordinate 6,667, forward strand.
CCGGGCAGATTCCACATGACAACCCCAGGGGGAGGCGCAGGAGTAATCGCTAGGATCACGCCTCGCGCGAGTTGTGAGGACCGAGGCAGGGCCTTTGACTTAAACCTCCAGTGCATATCCTCGATCCGCGGCTGCACAGAGCTTCGCGAGATAATGCCTTCTGTGTGGAGGGATTACGAAGATTTTCTGCGGTTGCACACGCTAGACCCAGCACCTTGAGATCGCCAGACCGGAAAAGTCATTGGTCCCCAATTGACCCTGTCAAAACAGATCGGAAGACAGCCATTCAATGCCTTCCGGGAGTATGTTTCTTCTTCCACTCCTCAATCGCTTTCATCTTTTCCTTGAGCCGTTTTTCAAAGCCTTCCTCGGTGGGCCGATAGTAGTGGCGGTCTTTCAGGTTGTCGGGCAGGCACTGCATGTCGGTGAGTTTCTCTCCGGCTTCGTGCGCGTACTGATAGCCTTTCCCATAGCCCACGTTGGCCATCAGGCCGGTGACGGGATTGCGGAGATTGAAGGGGACAGGTTCGGCGACGGTCTTCTGCGCGTCGCGCTTGACCTCCCCGTAGCCGACGTAGAGCGCATTCGACTTGGGCGCGAGCGCGAGATACACGGCGGCTTCGGCCAGCGCCAGATCGCACTCCGGCATGCCCACAAAGTGCGCCGCGTGCATGGCGTTGAGCGTGACCGTAAGTGCGTTCGGGTCGGCGAGGCCGATATCTTCCGACGCCATGCGAATCATCCGCCGCG
>CAZTHM010000188.1:0-7410 GCA_964613505.1 uncultured Acidobacteriota bacterium
TGACTTTTTCCTTTCCTGCCTCTAGCTTGTCCAGAGACGAATTTGGTTCAGGGAATCTCAGCCGGAGGGAATGAGCGCGGCGAGTTTGCGATCGCTCCCAAGGCAGCAACTGCATTCCTGAAGGGTGTGAATTGCTAGATGGTATTGAGCGTTAGGATGCGTAAATACACCCACTACGAACTATTGGGCGTGCCGGCAACCGCCACGGGCGTTGAGATTCGGCGCCGCTTTCGCGAGTTAGCAAAGAAATACCATCCCGACGTCACTCCCGGTGTCGAGGGGAAGAAGTTCCGGCAAATCATGGAAGCCTACAGGACTTTGAGCAACCCTCGGACCCGCAAGATCTACGACCGGGAACTTAAGAAACCGAAAGAAGAAACCGGCCTCCCTCAACAATCCCATCCTTCGGTAGACCCATCCACAGATTGAACCGGCCGGCGAGATCGAGGTGAAGCGCTGCCCCCGCTTTCACCGCGCAGGAGTGTCCTGTCTGGTGAAGAAGCGAAGGTCAGATGCGATTGAGGGATAGAGACTCGAGAAGTTTTGGAGGAGTGGAGCCGGCGAAGGGAATCGAACCCCCGACCTACGGTTTACGAAACCGTTGCTCTACCGACTGAGCTACGCCGGCACACAAAAATGCTCACCCAGCAAAGTTAGCGTCACCGCCAGACCCGTGGGTGAGCATTTTGAGAGGAGAATAGAATGGCGGACGCGCTCCACCAAACTAAACCCGCAGTGAGTCTAGGAAATCGACAAGTCGATGTCAAGGAAATTCTCAGATTTTTTTGTTTTGACTAAATACTTTACTTTCAATTACTTACAATGATTTCTGGCGTAGAAATCACGAGCATGTCGAATTTCTGCGGAAAATGCCCCATAGTGTCTGTAACTGGTTGAAAATAATAGTCTTAATCCTAGTTTAGTTTTATCTGAATGAACTTGTCGTGCTCGGGGTTGGCCCAACTGTCCGGGAACCATTTCGTAGCGGCGCATCGCGCCAGGAAGATGATGATTCCTCCCCCGAAGGCGAAACCTGAAATGATGAATGAAAGCATGATATTCGCAAGCACGAGGCGAACGACCTGCAGCGTGAAGCCAGCGGGGTCAGGAGCGCGTTCATTCCAACTGACATTCGCCGTAACCCGAAATCGATCCATCAATTTCTTTGCCGACGACTCCGAGCCGGAGTCCAAAACCAGAATGACATAGGAGCTGTCGCGCCTTCCATAGACCGAATCCGCTCCCCGATTCTTGTTGACGTCGAGGAGATTCTCCATCACGGCGAAGCGCGCCCGCGCGATCTGCGGGGTGGGATAAGTGATGGCGAGCACGGTGGCGCGCGCTGCCCTGGTCGTGTATGTTCCGACCTGAGCTTCGGCGCCTTGTGTGAATCCGATCAGATCAGTCCGGAACTTGGGCAGAACTCGATTGGCCGCTTCCAGCCCGAGCAGATACCTTTCCGATCCTTCCACCAAGTCCTGAGAGGGCAGGGGGGCCCGCAGCATCTTGCGTTGCAGGTCGCGTCCCTCCAACCAGGATCAGCAGGGCCTGGATCTTGTCCTGGGAGATTTTGGAGTCTGGCGACTGCCGGGCTCGAATAAAAAACCTCCCACGCGCCATGATTGCGGCCCGGGGTCCGATGCGGGTCAGCTCCATCCCCTTTGCAGCCACAAGGCCGTCGGTCCGGTAGAAAGTGAAAAGTCCGTAAGCAGAAGAGGGATCCTGGGCTTCTTCAAAGAGCAACTCCGCCTTCTGGTCCGCCACGTGATAAGTCCGTAAGGCGACAGTCTTCACACCGAACTCCCGTTCGATGGCCGGGTCGCCGCCCCACTGCTGCACTGCTTCGAGGCCCACCGGCTGTGTGCTGACCAGGTGCCAGTTGGCGGCGGGAATCAGGGGGATGACGGTGTGTTCTTGCGCCCTTACCGACCCACTCATGACCGCAAGAGCGACCAGAATGCCGAATTGCCTGACCGTCCGGGAGAACATCCAGGCCCAGAATATCAGAAATTTGGGGCGTCGGCAGAAGAGGTTTCGGCAGGAGTTGCGTCGCGCGATCGCGCCCGGGCCGCAACCTTGACCCCACCCAGATTGTTCACGTACTGCTCGATGCCGCGGTAAAGCGCCTCCGCGATGCGCTCGCGATGGTCTGCCTTTTTCAGCAGTCGCTCGTCTTGAGGATTGGTCAGGAAGGAGACTTCGGCCAAAATCGACGGCATCTTGGCCCCGATCAGGACTACGAACGGCGCTTTCTTGATGCCGCGGTTCTTCTGCTGGCCAGTGGCTTTCCGGAGCCGCGTGAAAACCTCGCGCTGGATTTGCAGCGCGAAGTCCTGGGATTCTTCGATCTTTTCGGTCAACGCAATCTTCTTAATCATATCCTGGAGTTCGTGGACGGACTCCTGGGTCGTGGCGTTTTCGCGTGCCGCCAACTCCAAGGCCTCGGGACTGGAAGTGAAATTAAGGTAGTAGGTCTCGATCCCCCTCGCCCGCTTGTCCCGGCTGGCGTTGGCGTGCACGGAGATAAACAGGTCGGCGGCTTTCTCGTTGGCAATCGCCGTCCGCTCCTCGAGGGGAATGAACGTGTCGTCGGAGCGGGTCATGACGACCTCGGCGCCGGTCTTTGCCTCCAGCATTTTCTTCAGGCGGAGGGCGACGTCCAAAACGACATCCTTCTCGCACAGGCCGGTAGGGCCGATGGTCCCCGTATCGTGCCCACCGTGGCCAGGATCAATCACGATCCGTCCGATCTTCAGTCCCAAGGCCCGAGTGAGCGTTCGTGAGCCCCCCTCGGTGGGAGTAGAGGCTTTGATGGGAGGCGGGGTTGCGCGCGTTGTTGCCGCTTCAAGATCCCTCTTTTTCGCCCGCGTGGGCGCAAGGGGCAGAGCCTTTAGCGGAGCCATTTCTTTCTTCGTGCTGGCCGGAGTCGGCTTGGGCTTTTCCGACTCAACCGCGGCCCCCGGCTCCAAGTCTGAGGGCCGGACTTCCGCCCTTTCCGTCTTGGCGGGATCAGCGACGCGGGATTTCTTGCTCCCTGCCGCAGCGGGCGGTGGGCTCTCCGGGAGTGGCACTTCCGAATTCTTCGCGACCTTGGGCTCCTCGGTCTTCACTGGGGTTTGGGGAGGCGGTCCGTTGATGTCGATCACCAACCGAAATGGATTGGGCAGCGTGAAGACGGAATAGTCCTCAATCTTTTCCACGTCCAGGACGACACGCGTCACCGTGGGCTGGTACTGGCCGATTCGTACTTGCCGGAGGAAGCCGTCTTCGACCGGGAAATTCTTTCCGACCAGCGCGGAACTGAGGCGAGTGTTGGCCAGGTCCAGGACGATTCGGTCGGGGTTGGGGACTCTGCTGCTTTCGAACTTGGTCTCCCCCTCGACGCTGACCACGATGCGCGAGTAATTGGGCCCCACCCAGCGCCGGATTGCCGTGACCTCGGGGAGTGAATTCCTCCGGCGTTTCTCCTCTAGCGCTTGAGGAGCGGCGGTGGTTTGCGCCTGCGCCGCTGCGATTTCTTTCAGCTTCTGGCGGGCCTCCGCGGCCTTTGCCGAACGTCCATACTTTTCGACGAATTCCTGAAATGCCTGGCGGGCCTCTTCCGCGTCATCGAGATCGGCGCGATAAATCTCTCCGATGGTGAACAGCGCGTCGCGCGAAAGTCCGCTCTGCGGATACTGGCTGATGAGGTAGCGGTAGGTCTGAATCGCCGATTGATAATACTCGCCGCGCTTAAACCGACGGCCCATCTCGGCGTAGACTTCCGCCACCGCTGCCAGCGCAAAGGGGGAACGGATGTAGGCTGGGTCGGCTGCATGGACCGAACGAAACGTCCGAATCAACTTCTCGTAATCCGATTTCTCCCGGGCGTTTTCAGGGCGGGAAGAAAGCGTCGTCCGCATTCGGAGGGCGGTTTCATACGCGGACTTCGCCCGATTCCGGTGCGTCGCATCAGCAAACAGAGACGCAAAGGGCAGGGAAGCCAGGAGGCTGGCAAGAAGGAAGGCGCGCCAAGTCAGGGGATCTTGCTTCGTCAACCTCAAACGTTCAATCTCCGCAGTCGTCTCGGCCAGCCGGGAGCGGGTCAGGGCCCGATCGAGCGGGCGGACGGCGTCCGGGATTAACTAGAATTCAGTCCCATCGGTGTAGTGCACAACACCCTGCGCATCGACGTAACGATAAATCTGACTTTTGGGAGGCTCGCTGGGCTTCTTCTCGCCAATGGTCGGGAGCGGAGTGCCGCTGTAAAGCCCGCTGACTTTCTTGATGTACGCGCGCGTCTCTTGAAACTCCGGGACGCCGCCCCGCCGCAGGACGGAATTCTCTCCGGCGTTGTACGCGGCAAGCGAGAGCGAAAGGTCTCCGTCGAAGAGGTCCAGCAGGTACTTCAGATGATTGACTCCGCCCTCGATGTTTTGCTTGGGGTCGAAGGGATTGTCCACGCCGTAGCGCTGCGCCGTGGCGGGAATCAGTTGCATCAGGCCCATGGCGCCCTTGTTCGAGACGGCAGAAGGATTGTAGTCGGATTCCACCTGGATGATGGCGTGTACCAGGTTGGGATCAACCTGGAAGCGGTCAGACGTTTGTTGAACCAGACGGTCGATTTCCTCGGGCGGGACTGCGGAGAACTTGGCGCGGAGAGGGTGGAAACCGTTGGAGTGCCCGGCCGGTGGAGAAACCGAGTCTGAGATGTTCACGTAAACCTTGTGGCCGTGCTCGTCCACCAGGGCCACAATTCGATCGGCACGCGCCGGACGAGCGGAGACCAAGATCAGGCCCAACGCCAATCCGCAGGCCGAACCGACCAAGCTGGATTTGCTGTGGTGGTGCATCGAGCTCCTGCTCCGTCACACCGGAGTAAAGAACTCATCCCCTCTAGCCCTAATCAGTCCCGATGAAACCCGGGTAAAAACCCTTACAACTGCCGGCAGGATAACGGTGGCGCACCGCCTTTCCCGCCAGGGTCCGGGGCCTTTCCGGCCCGATAGAACTGAAGGGATTATACCACCAAATGGAAGGCAGGAGTCAGTAGTCAGACGAAAACAGACGAGAATGCCATCCGCCCTATTCCACTCTCGGCGGATCCTTCCTCCTGAATCCTGACTCCTGCCCCTCACCCCTTCCGCTTCGCTTGTTCGGCCACGGCCTTGGCGGCGTGCGCCACGGCTTCCGGATCGCCCAGGTAGAAGTGGCGGATAGGCTTCAAATCCTCTTCCAGTTCATAGACGAGCGGGATTCCCGTCGGGATGTTGAGTTCAACGATCTCCTCGTCAGGGATGTTGTCGAGGTACTTGACGAGTCCCCGCAGACTGTTGCCGTGGGCGGCGACGATTACTCGCTGGCCGGAAAGCACCGCCGGAGCGATCGTCTCGTGCCAGTAGGGAAGCGTGCGAGCTACGGTGTCCTTCAGGCACTCGGTGAGCGGAATGTCCTTGAGCTTCAGGTCTTGGTAGCGAGGGTCTTTTCCGGGAAAACGTTCGTCGTCGCGGGTGAGCGCCGGCGGGGGAATATCGTAACTGCGGCGCCAGATTTTCACCTGCGCCTCGCCGTATTTCTCCGCCGTCTGTGCCTTGTTCAGGCCTTGCAGCGCCCCGTAGTGGCGTTCGTTCAGCCGCCAAGTGTTGTGGATGGGAACCCACATCAGATCCATTTCATCGAGCGCAATCCAGAGGGTTCGAATGGCGCGCTTCAGCACGGAAGTGTAAGCCACATCAAAATTGTAGCCTTCCTTCAGCAGAACCCGGCCCGCCTCGTGCGCCTCCTCCGTCCCCTTCTCACTTAGATCCACATCCGTCCAGCCCGTGAACAGATTCTCCTTGTTCCACGTGCTTTCTCCGTGTCGCAACAAAACTAGCTGATACATGAGTGCGTTCTCCCCTTTTGATATCTGAAATCTGATCTGAAATCTTGAATCTGGAATCCGAAATGCCGAATCTGAAATCTGATCTGAAATCTCGAATCCGAAATGCCGACCGGGTACCTGTGACAGGGAAGCCGCTAGAGCATTTTCTCGACAATGTCCGGAATCGCCGCCAGCGACTCGTCCAGCTTCTCCGGATTTTTGCCGCCGGCCTCGGCGAGGTCCTTGCGGCCGCCGCCGGAACCCTCGACGATCTTGGCGGCTTCACGGACGATCTTGCCGGCGTCGAGTTTGTTGGTCAAATCCTTGCTGACCGCGACCACCAATGCCACGTTGCCGTTGGCAACGCTTCCCAGCACGATCACGCCGGAGCCGAGCTTGGGTCGCAGGTTATCAACCATTTGCCGCATCGCGGCGCGGTCGGGGACTTCAACGCGCGCGGATATCACGCGCACGCCCTTCACATCCTTCGCCTGATCGATCAGGTCTCCCGCTTGCGAGGCCGCCTGCTTCATCTGCTGCGACTCGAGCTGCTTGCGGAGCTTCTTTTCGGATTCTGCCAGCCTCTCGGCAGCGGTTACGAGTTCCTCGGGTTTGGCGCGCAGCGATTGGGAAAGTAGCGCCAGCGTCTCGCTGGCTTCGCGCAGTTGCTTCAGAACGCCCTCGCCGGTCAATGCTTCAATTCGCCGCGTCCCCGCTGCCACGCTGCCTTCGGTGATGACTTTGAACAAGCCGATATCGCCCGTCCGCCGAACGTGCGTCCCGCCGCAGAGTTCTTTCGAGAAACTGCCGTCTGCCACCGAGACAACGCGGACCTCGTCGCCGTACTTTTCGCCGAAGAGCGCCATCGCGCCGGAGTTCACCGCCGAGTCGATGTCCATGACGTTGGTCTTCACTTCCTCGTTCGCAAGCACGTGCGCGTTCACCAGGTCTTCGATGTCGAGCAAATCCTGCTCATCTACCGCCGCGTAGTGGGTAAAGTCAAAGCGCAGCCGGTCCGGCGCCACCAGCGACCCCGCCTGCTTCACATGCGTCCCCAGCGTCTTGCGCAGCGCCGCATGCAGCAGATGGGTCGCCGTGTGATTGCGCCGGATTGAATCCCGCCGTTCGGCATCGACGACCGCGGTCACAATATCGCCCGCGTGGATCGCATCCCGCGCCACGGCCTTGTGCGCGGTCAGGCCCGTCACGGGGCGATACGTGTCGAGGATATGCGCGACTTCGCGATCGCTCTGAGGCGTGTAGAGTCGCCCGGTGTCTCCGACCTGTCCGCCTGCTTCCGCGTAAAACGGCGTGTGGTCGAGGACGATCTCGATTTCGTCGCCGGCGTTGGCTTCGTTGACGATCTCACCCTTGTCGACCAACGCCACGATTTGACAGCCCTCCGAACGCACCTGCCGGTAGCCGTCGAAGATCGTGTCTTGCTCTTTCGTGATTTCAATGTACGCAGGCGAGGCCGCCTTCTTCTCCGCGCCCTTCCACGACGCCCGGGCACGTTCGCGCTCGTGGTCCATTTCGGCGTTGTACCCGGCTTTGTCGGGCATTGGCCA
>CAZTHM010000189.1:0-7410 GCA_964613505.1 uncultured Acidobacteriota bacterium
ACTTGCTCTCCTCTGGCGGTTCAAGCAGCGTTCCGTAGACGAAGAGCGCGCCGAATCGCGTGCCGTCAAGGTGGTTGGGCTGACGTTCTTCGCTCTAGCTGCCTACGTCGCTTACGAGGCGGCGACCGACCTCTGGAACCACCGCGCACCCGAGTTCAGCCTGCCGGGATTCATCCTGGCAGCAGTGTCGCTCGTCGTCATGCCCATCCTCGGAACCGCCAAGCGGCGTCTCGCCTGGGCCCTGGGAAGTCGGGCCTTGGCAGTCGACGCCAAGGAAACACTTTTCTGCGCCTGCCTTTCTGCGACGCTGCTTCTCGGCCTGGGTTTGAACGGCTGGCGTGGTTGGTGGTGGGCCGATCCCGTCGCTGGACTGGCCCTGAGCGCCTTCATGGTTCGGGAAGGCGTTGAGGCGCTGCGCGAGAAGCCGAATGGTGCCGATTAGATTCTGGGTCGAATTCGATTCCAACTCCCCTAGTAGTTAACATAACATAACTTATCAGACCTTGTAAACCAGCCAAAAGACCTCAAGCTCTTGATGAATCATAGTCTGGGACTTCCCTTCCGGCCCTGGCGTACTCGACGGGAAAGCGAAAACATCCAAGCCCTTGGTTTATTGAGACTTGTAGACGGTTTTAGGTTCTTCGTGAGGCCAGCCAAAACGTGAACCCGACGACAGCGCCACCCAAGTGTGCCATGTAGGCGATGTCGGACCTTTCGCCAGCCTGGGCGGCCATTCCCAGGATTTGCCAGAGGAACCAGAAGCCCAGTGCCCATTTAGCCCGGATCTTAATCCAGACGAAGCGGACGAAAAGTCCCAGCCTCGCCATGGGGAATTGGAGCCCGTAGAACACGACCAGCCCGGAAATTCCCCCGCTGGCTCCAATGACTGGCATCGAGGAGCTGAGGCTGAAGAGAATGTGCAGGAGGTCTCCCCCGACCGTGGCGCCGAGAATCAGCAGAAGGTAACGGCGCAGTCCCAGGAAGTCCTCAACGTTGTCGCCGAAAATGAGGAGGAAATACAGGTTGCCGATCAAGTGCAGGACTCCTCCATGCAGGAAGAAGGAAGTAAACAGGGTGACTCCTCCGTAGCGCAGGGCCTGTGCCGGAATCAGTCCAAATATTCCCACTGCGGGGCGCAAGGCGGAAAAGGCAAGGACGCTCACGAAGGCGATGCTCCCCGCCAGGACCCAGGTGGCCAAGGGTCGGCGCTGGAGTGAAGGGCTCTCGACTTCCACGGGCATCCCAATGACGGCGGGTATGTATCTCCACCACGCCAGTTGCGCCGCCTCGTATCCAACGGCGGCCTCAGTCCGACTCGCCACTTCCCGGCCCGGGACCGACGGTCGAATCACGGGGCGAGCCAAAGGCTGGGCTGGCAGGGTGCTGGGCGGCGGAGAAAGTGCCCCGACCTGTTCGAACTCTTTGTGGTCGAACCACACAAAGTAGCAGTGCGGGCAAACATCCAGCATTACGGCCCCCGGGTCGGAAGAAGCCGCCACCGCCGCCATCCTTTGGGCACAAACCGGGCAGGCGCGCGGACCAGCCACTTCCTGTTTGCGCACGGAGTCCCACAGCCCGTCGACGACACGCTTCGCGAACGTTTTTCGCAGCAGCGAGATTCGCGCGGCGCGGCCCCCGCACCCTGGACAAGCCCAGACCTCCCCACCCTCGATTCTGGAATGGACCAACCGCTGATGACAGTGAGGACAGCCAAACATTTCGTTGCACGCCGCTCAATCGGAGTGTTTTCCCTGTCGCGCAGAGTACCACAGGGCAACACCAAACACACGGCTGCGTTCGGCCCGACCGCGGCGGGGTTTCCCCCGTTCCCTTTCTTCTCTTCTGCAAACGCGCTAAAGTCGGATTCGGCCCTCACTCCATAGACTGGGACCGATCGCATGAGCGGTTCTTCCCTGCCGCGCGAATCTTCGGCCTACGCAGACTGTCGAGGCTGCCCGTGGCCAGCACCCCGCCACCGCGCGGGCAAAGGGGAACCGCAACCATGACTATCTCATCCGGCAAGGAAGCCTCAATCGAATACACGCTGCGGCTGGAAGACCAATCCGTCATCGATACCAACGTGGGTGGAGAACCACTGACCTACACGCAAGGTGCGCAACAGATTATCGCCGCGCTGGAGAGCGAAGTGGAGGGCATGGCGGTGGGAGAATCGAAAGCCGTCACCGTGCCGCCGGAAAGAGGCTACGGCGTTTTAGATGCTGCGGCGTTCCGCGAAGTTGACAACCAGCCCGTCCCCGAAGTAGCGCGGGTCGTGGGGGCCAAGCTTCAGGGCCGAGACGCGAGCGGCCAGACTGTTTACGCGCGCGTGGCACAGGTCAAAGCGGACACGCTCATTCTCGACTTCAATCATCCCCTCGCGGGCAAGACCCTCTTCTTTGAAGTCAAACTCTTCTTTGAAGTCAAAGTTCTCGACATCAAGGAAGCACCTGCTGAATAGAATCCGCTCGTGCAGCATCCACGTCGATCGGAACCGCGGTTACACCGTGGTGGCGGAGATGCGTTTCAACAGGTCCGCCTGCTCGTCGCGGCTCTCGGCGCCGATGGTGAAGGCGTCGAGGACGCCGCTGGAGAGGGCGTATTTCAGAGCCTCGTCCTGGCGGCGCCGCATGTCGCCCTGGCCCAGGATCTTCATGCCGATAATTCCCTTCCCGGCGGCGCGCATTTCCCACAGGACCGAGAGAACAGTTTGCGGGTCAGCGTCCATGTGCGCGCCAATGGGGTTCAAGCGCGCCAAATCGACCTCGACCCAGGGCGACTTGGCCGCCGCGCGCAACGCACCAATCTTGTGGCACGAACATCCGTGCGCGCGGATGATCTTCTTTTCCTTCGCCTCGGATAGGGCGTCCATGGCCCCGCGGTAACGGGTCGTCCAGTCGTCATCCTCGAGGCAGTGCATCAGCAGGATGTCGATCTGATCGACGTTGAGTTCTTTGCGGAAGCGGTCGAGGTCTTTGCGCATCCCCTCGGCGTCGCGCGCCCACGACTTGGTAAGAATTGTGACCTTGTCGCGGGGAATGCGCTTGAGAGCTTCGTTGACGTGGGGATGCGTTCCGTAGGAGTCTGCGGTGTCAATGAATTTGATCCCCTGGTCGTAACCCGCCCAGAGCAAATCGGCCAAGCCCCGGATTCCGAGCTTAGCCTGATTGGAGGACTTGGCAAAGCCGCTGCTGCCCGTCCCCATCGCCAGACGCGAGGTCTGGACGCCCGTCTTGCCCAGCGTCACGAGATCCGTGGCGCTGAACTTGCCCGGCGCTCCGCTCTCGACCGTCGCGAGGCCCTTCGAACCCAACCACGCTGCCCCCAACCCGAGTGCGGTTTTGCCCAGGAATTCTCTTCGTTTCATGACGCCACCTCACCTTGGCCAAATGTGACGGGACTTCTCAGCCCTGAGTCCCAGGAGAAGGCTCAGCCTACCATCGCAACCGGGATCGCGCAAGCAGCAAGCACGATGTTTCGGCCGTCGGCTGGCGGCAGACTTCAAGCGCATGAGCGCGGCGGCGTGCAAGGGCGAGGCAACGCCCCGCCCCTACTAATACGGTCGCCGTCAGGCGGCAATCTCGCGCACGATCTTTGCGTTCTCTGTGATCTGGTCGGAGAACTTGGGGAACATTCCAACAATCGTCGCGTCGCCGGGCTTGATGTTGGCGAAGGCGAATTTGAACGCCTCGCGAACTTCTTGCGGCGAATCGCATTTCCGCCCCGCCGCGAGGATCTTGAACCCCAGGCAGGTCTTCTTGGTCTGCCGGATCATCTTGCACATGCGCGGCGGGTCAATCGCGAGATAAGTCTCTCCCACCGGCTCGACGCCGATCTCTCTTCGGAAATCCTCCAGTTCGCGGGTGACGCGGTAGAAGCAGTTCATATAGTAGTCGTTCGACCAGCCTTTCTCCTCCACCGCCTCGACCACCGCCGGATTGTGCGTCGAAATCCCGGCGGGAAATCCCAGGTCGTGGACCTTGTTGATGAAGTCCTTCACCAGGTCAAGCTTCCCTGCCCGGAAAAGCCGGTCGGTGCCGCTGCCGTGATGCGCCATGCCAATGGGTTTGGCGGGTGCCGCGATGTCCACGCACTTCATCATCGCGTCGTGAATCTCTTCCGGCGTGTTGGCGCGTGGGTTCACGTCCCACGGATCGGAAAGGCACAGCCAGTTCATCGTGCAGCCCGCCGCGCGAATCTTCGGATACTGGCGGCGCGTACGTTCCTTGAAATTGCTCTGCCAGGTGTTGAGGCCCGCCTTCTGGCAGTCGAGCAGAAACTTGATCAACTGCTCGTCGGTGAAGTATTCCACCATGACCTTGTCGAGGATGCCGTTGAAATGCGAATAGCCGTAGAGCGGATTCCCACCGGCAATCAGCCGGGTGATTTTCTTCCCTGCCAGCTCGACCGTCGGCAGAAGGTTCGGTTCGGCCGGCGCAGCGGCGGGCGCGGCCACCAGGCCTGCCGCCACAACACTTGCGCCTTTCAAGAATTCGCGACGAGTTGAATGATGAGATGAGTTTGCAAAACTAGGACAGTGTTTGGACACGGGTTCCTCCTCTTTGGATGAGGGAACCCCGGGTGAAGACATCGTTACTCGATTTGTGCCGGCTTGTCAATCGCTGAGTTTAAGCAAAGCTGGCGCGGGTGCGAATGCTCTCAGCAGTCTGCTTTCAGCTATCAGAGGGTAACCAGCCGTTAGCCGCCTTTGGCTTGGGCTGATGTCTGAGAGCTGATTGCTAACCGCTCGTTGTTACGCCAGGATTTCGCGCACCAAACGCGTATCATCGGCGATCTGGTTGGGGTAGAACTTTTGGTAGAGCCCGAGCAGCGCGACATCAATCGGCTTGATGTTTTTGTAGGTGAACTCGATGGCGCTTCGAACTTCCTCGGGTGACCCGCACAGCCGGCCCGCCGCGAAGACCTTGTAGACCAGCGTGGGCTTCGAGACGCGTTTCACCGCCGCGCACATCGCTTCGCGGTCGCTGGCGATATAACACTCGCCCACCGGTACGTGACCGATGTCCCGCCGCCAATCCTCCGGCCGCCGCGAGAGGTAATGGAGCGACGCCATGTAGAAATCATTCCCGAATCCCTTCGACTCGAGCGCGTCGAGGATTACGGGATTGTGGGTGGAGAGCCCCGCCGCGATTCCCAGGTCTTGGACGCGATTGACGAACTCCTTCAGGCGGTCGAGCTTGCCCTCGCGAAAGAGCATGTCGGTGGCCCAGCCGTGAAAGGCGATGCCGATGGGCGCCATCTTCGCCGCGGCCTCCGCGCATTTGATGGTGCCGTCCACCACGGCGTCAATCGTGCGCGGCAGCTTGGGGTCAAGGTGCCAGCTCGCTGCCAGGCAGATCCACTGGATTTTGCATCCGCCGTCGCGGATCTTCGGAAACTGTTTCGGCATGCGGTCGTTGTAGCTCGCCTGCCAGGTGTTGATGCCGGCGCGCTCGCACTCGAGCAGAAACTTGACAATCCGCTCGTCGGTGTACCACTCCATCATGTGGAGGTCGTATTGCCGGTTGAAGTGCGAGTAGCCATAGATGGGATTGCTGCCCACAATCATGCGAGTGACCTGATGCTTGCCCAGCGCCACGGTGGGGAGCGTGAGTTGCGCCTGGGCTTGCGCCGCCGGCAGGCTGAGCGCGCCCGCCGTGACCGCGGTGGCGCCCTTCAGGAACTCGCGCCGCGTAGTTTCCCACGCGGGCACCAGGTCGGAACTCTTCGTGGGCTGCTTCTTGGTTTTCCTCATCGGTGCTTTCCCTCGCAATCCGATTTGTGACTTCTCGATTCTACTTCTTGGCCGCGCTGGCCGGCAGAGTCTCCAGAAGCCGTTCCTTGCGAAAGACGAGCTCGTTGGTGTCGTAAGCCGCAATCTCAAATTCGTGCCCATGGGTGATAGCGTCGCAGGGGCAGGCCTCGACGCAATACCCGCAGAAGATGCAGCGGTTGTAATCGATGTTGTAAACCTTGGCGTAGCGCTCGGCGGCGCTGATGCGCTGCTCGGCGGTGTTTTCCGCCGCCTCGATGTAGATGCAGTTCGACGGGCAGGCCGCCGCGCAGAGGAAGCACGCCACGCATTTCTCCATGCCGTTCTCGTCGCGCCGCAGGATGTGCACGCCACGGTAGCGGTCCTCGATATGCGCCGGCTCGTCGGGATAGTTCTCCGTGACCGTGGGGCGCAGCATCGTCCGAAACGTGACCGAGAAACCCTTGGCCAGTGCCACGGCGGAGCTCGCGATCTCTCTGAAGATGTTTCCCATGGTGCCCAGCCGGCAGTATAGACGACGCGCCTGGCACGGTCAATCGCGAACGGTGCGCGCGCCGGGTGGCGGAAACGCCGCCTCTTCTCCGCTGCGTGCGTTGAGGCCAGGAGTGCGAATCCCTATACAACCGTCGCCCGACCGCGGGAATCCAACCCAGGAGGAATGCCGCTTGTCACGGTCCTTCGACGGGAGTAGATTCAGGAGTGCGCTCCCGCCGAGCGCCGAGCGGAACTCGCGCTGCAATCAAGAAGGCGATGAGGCACGATCTCGTAAGGAGAAGACGATGAGGAAATGGATCGCGCTCGCCCTGGCTTGTCTGACCCTGCTCGCTTCCCTGCCCGCATTCGCCGCCGAGGACGAAACCATCACCATCCCGGCCGGCAGCCGGCTGGAGGTTCGCCTGATGACCGCCCTCAGTTCGCGCGCCAGCCAAGAAGGCGACCCGTTTTCGGGCCGCATCGTCGAACCCATCTTCATCGGCGGCGAGGAAGTGCTTCCCGCCGGGAGCACGCTGGAAGGACGCGTCACGTATGTGAAAGACCCCGGGCGCGTCAAAGGCAAGGCGGAGATGCGCCTGCTCGCCGAGTCGATGACCACCCCGCAGGACGTAAAATACACCATCATTGCGGGGCTCGATGAGGCTCGGGGAGCGGAGGGTGTTACCCTCAAAGACGAAGGCACGGTCCAGGGTCCATCCAAGAGCAAGAAAGAGGCAGCCAAGCAGGCCGGCATCGGCGCCGGCATCGGCGCGGCTGGCGGCGTGCTTCTGGCGGGAGGCACGGGGGCGCTGTACGGCGCGGGCATCGGTTTGATCGCGGCCACCATCCGCAGTATCGCCAAGCGCGGTAAGGACGTCGTCCTGCCCATGGGAACCGAGTTGACGTTTGTCCTCGATCGCGACACGCGGGCCAAGCGGGTTGTGAAATCGGCTGAGGCCGCCCCGCAGGCGGCAGCAGAAAGAAGTGAGCAGTAGGCAGTCTTTGGTCTTCAGTCGCCCCCTCGCGAACCTCACGGCGGGGCGAGTAGCCTCCAGCCCTGCGGCCTCCCTATTTCCACAGTAGTTAATAGATCGTTCCGGCGAGGCAGGGCGAGGAGCGTTTGGGGAGGCGTCTCGACCTTCGGGCTTTTTGTCCCAGAATACTAA
>CAZTHM010000190.1:0-7381 GCA_964613505.1 uncultured Acidobacteriota bacterium
TCGCCACCGCGCTCATCGATACGGGCAGCCGCATGGATGACGTGATCTTCGAAGAGTTCAAAGGCACCGGCAACATGGAAATCAACCTCGACCGCAAGCTCGTGGATAAGCGCGTCTTCCCCGCCATCGATATCAACAAATCCGGAACGCGCAAGGAAGAGTTGCTGGTCGCCAAGGACGAGTTGAACCGCATCTGGGTGCTGCGCAAGGTCCTCAATCCCTTGTCCCCCGTCGAGAGCATGGAGCTGATTATCGACAAGCTCTCGAAGACCGCGAGTAACGGGTTGTTCCTCTCCTCGATGTCGAACGGCGGGCGGTAGGTTCAGGGGTTAGGGATTAGGGATCAGGGGTTAGGCAGCAAGGAAGTCTGCGGTGTGAAGTCTATAGGATTTAAGGCATCGACCTCTGCTTCACACTTTATCCTTTACCCTTCAACCTTCAGATCAGCTTCCTCTCGCGGACAAGGTCGAGAATTCGCTCCACCACTTGATCGGCGGTGAGGTCGGTGGAGTCAATCTCGACCGCGTCGTGCGCGGGGACGAGGGGCGAGATTTTTCGTTCCGCGTCGAGCTGGTCGCGCCGGCCGATGTCGTAGGCGGTCTGCTCGAGTGACGCCACACGCCCTTCCTCTCGGTCCTGGTGGAGCCTTCGGCGCGCGCGCTCTTCCACATCGGCTTTGAGGAAGATCTTGAGCGGCGCCTCGGGAAAAACCACTGTCCCGATGTCCCGGCCTTCCATCACCACGCCCTTCCCCCGCACCAGGCTCCTTTGCAGGGCGATCAGTTTCTGGCGGACTTGAGGAAGGCGCGAGACTTGAGCGGCCGCGGAGGTCACTTCCGGCGTGCGGATCGCTTGCGACACATCCCGCCCGTCCAGAGAAACGGTGGAGTCCGACCCGTCCGTGGAGAATTGAATCTCGGCGCTCCCCACGACATCCACCACCACCGCCTCATCCTCGGGCGATGCGCCGACTTCGAGCACCTTCAACGCGGCGGCGCGATATGTGGCGCCACTATCCACATAGTTCAAACCCAGCCGCGCCGCGAGCATCAGGGCCACCGTGCTCTTCCCCGCCCCGGCGGGGCCGTCGATGGTGATTACGAGAGGGTTCTTCATCACGCCGAGATCTGAAACGCTGTCAGCCATCAGCCCTCAGCTATCAGGCAGACTGATTTGATCGCTGAAAGCTGAATACTGACGGCTAAATTCGCTTAAATGCTTTCTGAAGCTCCTTCATGCTGTACCGCAGCACAATCGGCCGGCCGTGCGGGCAGGTCATGGGCGCTTGCGTCTCACCCAGCGCGCGGAGGAGCCAAAGCATTTTGCTCTGATCCAGACCCATGTTGACTTTGATGGCGGCATGGCACGAAACCGAGGCCGCGATCTTCAGCCGCAAATCATCCAGCGAGAGGCTTTTCGCTTCCTGACTGACGCTGTCGAGAATCTCCAGGAGCAGCCGCTCGACGTCGTCGGCGCGAATCTCCGCCGGAGCAGTCTTCACGGCGACGGTCCGCTGGCCGAACGGCTCCACTTCAAATCCGTTGGCGCTTAGTTCATCGGCGATCTGCTGGCAAACAGCCTGCTGCTCCGGCTTCAGTTCCACCACGATCGGCATCAGTAGCCGCTGGCCCTCGACCCTTTTCTCCCGCCGCTGTCGAATGTGCCTCTCGAAGAGCACGCGCTCATGCGCAGCGTGCTGATCCACAATCCAAAGGCCCTCCGGATTGGTCGCGACGATGAAACTCTCCTGCACCTGGCCCAGCGGAATGAGATCGGCCGGCAACTCCGAGGTGCCCGCTAAGGTCGGCATCTCCACGACAGGCTGAATGCCGGTCGCGCCCGCCATCAGTGGCGGCGCATAAAACGAGAGCGCCGCCCCTTCGAGCGGCAAGCGGCCGGTTTCGGGCGTGGGCCGTGGCGATGAGAGACGGAAGTCGCCGCGCCTTTGCGGCAACCCCGAAGAACCGGGGATCTCCGGCCCCTTCAGGCCCGGTGGCTCGTCGCTCAAACGCTCCGCGCCATCGGCTTCGAGCATGTCGGCCGTCGGGCTCTTCTGCGGCTTCCCCATCGGAAATGCCGCCACCGGCCGCGCCGCCACGAGCGAATGGCGAATGGAATCGCGGACCAAATCGTGAACGAATTGCGAGCGTCGAAATCTCACTTCGGTTTTCGACGGATGGACATTCACGTCCACTTCCGCAGCGGGAATCTCCAGGAAGACCAGCGCCACGGGAAACATGCCCGAAGGAAGAATGTTTCTGTACGCCTCGGTGATGGCGTGCAGGATCAAGCGGTCGCGCACCAGGCGGCGGTTCACAAAGAAGTAAATTTGGTTGCGGTTGAGTTTCTGAACTTCCGGGCGTGAGGCGAATCCGAAGACCCTCACCAGGATTGGTTCTTCCGCCTCTCCCTCCTCCTCAGGGCCAGACGAATATGCTGCGGGCATCTGACGCTCGACCGGCGCAACCTCGACCATCTGCTCGAGCAATTGCCCGCCCAGCACCTGATAGACGCGCTCGCGCGCCGTCGTCACTGGAGAGACATTCAAGATTTCATTGGTGAGCGAGACGAGCCGAAAACTCTTCTCGGGGTGGGCTAGTGCGTAATGTGTGACAAGCGTGGCAATGTGGCCGAGCTCAGTGGATTCCGACTTCAAGAACTTCCGCCGCGCCGGAGTGTTGAAGAACAAGTCGCGGACCTCGACGCGCGTGCCCTGCGGCCACGCCACTTCCTTCACGTCACGCAGTCTGCCGCCGGCGATCTCGACGCGCGTCCCGGCATTCTCCGAAGCATGGCGCGTTTCCAGTTCGAGCCGCGAAACCGCCGCGATCGAGGGGAGGGCCTCGCCGCGAAATCCCAGGGGGGAAATCTCGAACAAATCTTCGGCGGTGCGAATCTTGCTCGTGGCGTGGCGCTCGAAGGCCAAGAGCGCGTCGTCATGCGACATCCCGCAGCCGTCATCGGTGATCGTGATGCGCCGCTTGCCGCCCGCTTCGAGCGAAACCTCCACACGCGAGGCACCCGCGTCGAGCGAGTTCTCCATCAACTCCTTGACGACCGAGGCGGGCCGCTCCACCACCTCGCCCGCGGCGATCTTGTTGGCAACGGCCTCCGGAAGAATGCGGATAATCGACATGAGATTGAATCATTTTCTCATTGTTTCATTGAACCATTGAACTGCAACCGTTTCGCCGCTCCGCGCATTGGATCAATGATTCAATGAATCAATGGATCAATTCTTGATTTTGAGCCCCAGTTCATCCAGTTGCTCGGAATCGACCGTGGCCGGCGCGTCGCACATCATATCGACGGCGCTGGCGGTCTTGGGGAACGCGATGACTTCGCGGATATTCGATTCGCCAGCCATCAGCGCGATGATGCGGTCGTAGCCGAGCGCGATGCCGCCGTGTGGCGGAGTGCCGGATTCGAGCGCGTCCAGGAAGAATCCAAACCGCTCACGTGCCTTCTCCGGAGTCAGGCCCAGCACCGTGAAGATTCGCTTTTGAATGTCCTGCCGGTGAATTCTGATACTGCCGCCGCCGATTTCCGCGCCGTTCAGCACCAGGTCGTAGGCGAGCGCCTTAACGCTGCTCGGATCGGATTCGAGCTTGCCGAGATCCTCCTCGCGCGGCGACGTGAAGGGATGGTGCATGGCGCCATAGCGCTTCTCCTTCTCGTCGTACTCGAACATGGGAAAATCAATCACCCACAGGAAGCTCCAGGTGCCGGGCTTGATGAGTTCGAGTTTCCGTCCCAACTCGAGGCGCAAATCGCCGGAAGCGTTGTCCAGCTTGGCGAGAGATTGCCGGTCAGCTTTCCCGGATTTCAGTCCCAGAAAAAGCACTAAGTCACCCGCCACGGCTTCCACACTGGCCGCGAGCGACCGCACGGCATCCTCGCCGATGACTTTCTCGAGGGGCGAATGGACGCCGGACTCATCCCGCTTGGCGTACGCGAACCAGTCGGCGCCGCTCGATTTCGCCTGGTCCTGCAGCTTGTCTAGCTGACTGCGGGATGCGCTCGCCCAGCCTGGCACGCGCATCGCCTTGAAGGGCTGCATGATGTGGAGCTTCTCTTCCGCTCCGGCCGGAAGATTCATACGCTTCCACGCCAGATCGAACCCCAGGTGCGGCTTATCCGAGCCGTACTTCTCCATCACCGTGTCGAAGCTGAAGCGCGGGAAGGGGTGCTCAACCTTGACATCCACCAGCGCAAACAACTTCTCCATCAACAGCTCGATGATCCCGAAAAGCACGTCCCGTTGCGGGAACGCCATCTCAATGTCGATTTGCGTGAACTCCGGCTGGCGGTCGGCGCGCAAGTCCTCGTCACGGAAGCAGCGCACGATTTGAAAATAACGGTCGTAGCCCGCGATCATCAGGAGCTGCTTGAAGAGCTGCGGCGACTGCGGCAGCGCGTAGAAGTGGCCGTGGTGCACGCGGCTGGGCACCAGGTAATCGCGCGCGCCCTCGGGCGTCGAGCGCGTCAGGAACGGCGTCTCGACTTCGATAAAGCCATGCGCGCTCATGTGCTCGCGCACGGTCAGGCCGACCTGATGACGCAGCCGGATGTTGCGCTGCATCTTCCCGCGCCGCAGGTCGAGGTAACGATAGCGCAGCCGCGTCTCCTCGATGGTTTTGATTTCGTCTTCGATGGGGAACGGCGGCGTCTTCGCTTCGTTGAGAAGCAAGAGCGTCTTGGCCTGCACTTCCACTTCGCCGGTCGAGAGCTGCGCGTTGACCGTCGCCGCGTCGCGCAGCATCACTTCGCCTTCCACCCCCACGACGTATTCCGAGCGGACTGCATCCGCCTTGTCGTGCGCCTCGGCGCCCAGTTCGCGGTTGCACACCACTTGCGTGATGCCGGTGTGATCGCGCAAATCGAGGAAAATCAGATTGCCCAGGTCTCGGCGGCGCGCCACCCAGCCCGCCAGAAACACCGTCTTGCCCGCGTCCGATTTGCGAAGGTCACCACAAAAATGAGTGCGCTGTCTTTCTCCGAGAAGATCGAGTTTCAATTCAGCGACTGCCTTTCTGTGATTTCTCTTTCAAGTAGGCTGCAATGCGCTCCGGCTCGACTTCTTCCTGCTGGGCGGCCGCCATGTCTTTCACCTGATAGCGGCCTGAGACGAGTTCGCCTTCTCCAATGATGACCGCGAAGCGCGCGCCCAGCTTATTGGCTTGGCCAAGCGATTTCTTCAGCTTCGCCGCCTCGTAATTCGATTCCACGCGCAGACCATCTTGCCGGAGAGTCTTGACCAACTGCGCCGCCGGTTGCTGCGCTGTGTCGCCCATCCAGGCGACAAATACGTCGAGGCCGTCATCAACCTTTAATCCTCCGGCCTGCTCGACCATGAGCAGCAGGCGATCTTCGCCAATCGCCACGCCGAAGCCCGGGGTGGGCGGCCCGCCAATCATTTCTGACAGCCCGTCGTAGCGGCCGCCGCCGAGGAAAGCGTTCTGCGCGCCAAGGACGTCGCTGGTCATTTCGAACGTCGTGCGCGTGTAGTAATCGAGGCCCCGTACCAGGCGCGGCGTGATCTGATACGAAACCCCGCGCTCGCCAAGTTCTTTCGTCACGCGGTCGAAATGCGCGCGGCATTCCGCACACAGATGATCGATGATGTGCGGCAAATTCTCGATAATCGGCTGATCGGCTTCCACCTTGCAATCGAGCACGCGCAGCGGGTTTGTCACCGCGCGGCGCTGGCAGTCGCCGCACATCTGATCTTTGACTTTGTCGAGGGCCTGGCGGAGAACTTCAACAAACGCCGGCCGGCACTGCGGGCAGCCAACGGAGTTAAGGAGGAGCTTGTGCTCGCGGACTCCGACGCGCTCAAGAAAGAGCACGAGCATTTCGAGGAACTCGGCGTCGATCGTCGGATGGTCAGACCCCAACACTTCCGCGCCGATCTGGTAGAACTGCCGGTAGCGGCCCTTCTGCGGGCGCTCGCGGCGGAACATCGGGCCGATATAGTAGAGCTTATGAATCCCGCCCTCGTTGAACATCGTGTGCTCGATGTAGGCGCGCACGACGGAGGCCGTGGCTTCCGGCCGCAGTGTCAGTGATTCCCCCCGAAGGTTAAACGGTGATGCGTCTTCGCCGGTAGCCCGCCCGGAAAACAAGAGAAGGTTCATGTAGGAATTTATGACTTGTGCCTGCCTATCCGACGCTCCAATGTCTCGTAGATAAGGCGGGACAGTTGAAAGTCGATCACGCATGAAGTCCACAAGACGGCGGGTTTCGCTCGTGTCAGGAATTGCATGGTCGTCATATGCCCGCTGGATCTTCGATAGAATACTGTCACGTGAAGCAAGGATCTCATCCGATGAGTTCATAAGTTGACCCGGGATTACGTTGTCCAGAACGGCAAAGTCCTCGGGGGATAGCAGTTCGGGAGCCCGATCTTCAAAGGTGTACATCTCCTTGGTGACGATGTCGGTGTCGGCGCCGACACTGCGGGCGAAGAGGGCGGTCTGCTCCAGGATGGGCGTGCGGATTTCGCGGAAGTTGTAGGCGGCGAAAACGCGCCGAGCCTCATCCTCGACGCGCTGCCACAACGCGGTTTCGCGCGGCAGCAGGTCGCGGGTGCCTTTGACGGATCGGATTGGCTCGGCTCGGTTCGACACAGCATTCGGAATTCAGAATTCTGAATTCAGAATTCCGAATTCGGTCGCATCCTTCGTAATTCCCTAAACCTTTTGATGTTAACACAGACGCGCGAGCAGCGGCTAGCGCGCGAAGCATCGTGTGCGAGGGGACGTCGCGCCGGTGGAGAAATACACGCACCGTGATTCGCGCCAGGCTACGCCATCGGCGGCGATGAGGACATCGCCGCTACAGTTCGCCATCCGGCGGGTTATCACACAGGCTCTGCCAGCCGCCGCCAAGCCTTCCGGGCAGCGGGTCGATTCGATGTAGAGGCGGCTTTACGCCGTCCGCCAGCCGACGGACGAGGTAAACTCGCCGCTACAGATTCAAACTGACCTACTACCGTTTCCTGAATAGCGTTGTTTACACGGCGGAACGAGTGTTATAGTGCCAGTCGCTAGGGCGAGCAAAATCAAAGTCTGAGCTTGGTTTTGCGGGAGTCCACATTCCGGTCCACCCAGTCACCCGCGCAGGACCGGGCACGTGGAAGGCGACAAGGCTAAGCTCGCCAAAGCATCTTTCTGATCGGTAGTTTTGAGAGGCCTGACTGACGAAGGAGAGCCTACCTCTATGGCCAGCCACCTGGGGCAGCTGCTTAGACCACAAGAGTCCCCCGAGAGGTCGTAGAACATGAACTCCGAGAGCAGCCACCCGGAAACCAACGCTTCCTCCTTTCCTCCGCTGGGCAAGAAGATCAAAGCTCTCCTCGTGTGGCCCAAGTTTCCCAACT
>CAZTHM010000191.1:0-7374 GCA_964613505.1 uncultured Acidobacteriota bacterium
CGCGAAGGAACAGGGCCAAATCCTCGAGTGAGGCCCGAGTGCTCGCCAGCGGTTCGACGTAAGCCGACAGGCTGGGGTCGTAGCGGCTCAAATCATCCAGCGCCCGGCCGACCACCGCAAGCCGAGCACTCGCTGAGCCCTCATCCTCATAGAGCTCGCTGTATGCGGCGTGCGCGGCGGCGCGAATTTTCTCCAGGTTGGCCAGGACTCGCTTCTCGTCTTCGAGGCGCGCGTCCTCGCCCGGTGCAAGTTGCGCGCGCTCGAGTTCCTGGGCCTGGAAACTCAGCAGATCGATTGTCCGCAGCCGGTCTTGCTCGTTCTGGCTCAGGCTTTCCATTTCGCGTTCGAGTTCGCGACGCCGCCTGAACAGCTTGCCAACTGCTTGCAGAAGTTCCTCCGCGCCGGCGAACTGGTCGAGCAAATCGAGTTGCGCGTCGCGGCCCAGGAGCAGAACGTGCTCGCTCTGCCCGTGAATCTCGACCAGGAGCGGCGCCAGGGTTTTGACCGCGGCCAGCGTCACGGGTTGGTCGTTCACCAAAAGTCGGGTCTTTCCGCCGGCCTGGATTTCGCGGCGCAGAATGATCTCCGCATTATCGGCCCCGGCGAGCCCGTATTCTTCAAGCCACGTCGCCCACGCAGGCTTGCGCTCGGCGCGGAAGACCGCCGTCACCGTGGCGCGTTCCTGGCCGGTGCGAATGACATCGGGCGAGGCGCGCCCGCCCAGCGCCAAGCCGAGCGCGTCGATCAGGATCGATTTGCCGGAGCCCGTTTCGCCCGACAACACGTTGAGCCCGGCGTGAAACTCCACGCTCAAGCTCTCGATCACCGCGTAATTCTGGATGTGAATCTCGCGCAGCATAGCGGTTGGGGCAAAAGTCTATCACAACCCAACTTTCAATCCCTGCGGGTGAGGACATTTATGAGCCGATCTCGCCGGCATGTGGACCTCGAAAGAGGTGTGGCTTGTGTCGTCGCTTGATTGACTGGTTTGGAGCGCTGTGCTAGTTTGGGTTTGAGGACGAAAGTTCAGGGTATTCTCCCATTCCAAGGAGGTGTGTTGACCCTAGCACCGCTGGTCATCATGCAAGGTCTCAGTCAAGGTGAAGTCTGGCATTTACTCGCCAATACCGGGCTCGTTGCTCGCCTCGTCCTGCTGCTTTTGCTTCTCTTCTCCGTTCTGTCCTGGGCCATCATTCTGCGGAAGCAAGGAAGCTTCCGGTCGGCCCGGAAGGACTCGCGCGAGTTCCTGAGGATCTTTCGACAGAGCAAAAAGCTTTCCGACATTCGCGCTTCTTGCCAGGTCCTCAAGGCCAGTCCGCTCGTCGAGGTTTTCCTGGCGGGGTACCGCGAGATCGAGAGCCAGGCCGTTGCGACTGAGAACCCGGGCAAGCCGCGCATCCGCAGCCTGGACGCGGTTCACCGTGCGCTGCAAATCGCTTCCTCCGCCGAACTCACCCGCATGGAGCAATGGCTGAGCTGGCTGGCGACAACGGGTTCCATCACGCCGTTCGTCGGACTCTTCGGGACGGTTTGGGGGATCATCGATGCCTTCCGCGGCCTGGGCAGCGCTGGAACAGCTTCCCTGCGCAGCGTGGCTCCGGGCATTTCTGAGGCGCTCCTTACGACCGCGGCGGGACTGTTCGCCGCCATTCCTGCGGTCATCGCCTACAACCACTTCGTTCAGCGGGTCAAGGAATTCGGGTCGCTGATGGATGACTTTTCGCTGGAATTCCTGAATATGACGGAACGGCATTTTACGTAGCGGTTGGTTGTGAGTTGTTGGTTGTTAGTTGCAACCAACCACCAACAACCCACAACTAACAGTGCGAGAGGCGATTTATGGCTTTTACAACACCCAAAGGCAGAACGCACACCTCGCTTTCGGAAATCAACGTCACGCCTTTCGTGGACGTGATGATGGTTCTGCTGGTGATCTTCATGATCACGGCGCCGCTGCTCGAATCCGGAATCGAGGTTGATCTTCCGAAAACCAAAACCGTCAAGGTGGTGACGGACGAGAAGGTCGTCGTGACGATCGACAAGAAGCAGACAATTTATGTGGGCAACGACCCGGTCAATATCCATCGCCTGGGAGCGTTTGTGCTTGACCACATGCAGGGCGCGAGCGACTCGCCGGTCTACATCCGGTGTGACCAGAATGTTCCCTTCGGCGCCTTCGCCCAGGTCGTTGACGCGCTCAAGCAGGCCAATCTCACTAACATCAGTATCGTCACCGAGCCTCTCTCGACCCGGGGCGCGTCGTAGCCTGCTAACTCTCCAACGGCAGGGTCTCTGGAACCTGTGAATGATGGGCACAGCAACTTTCCCAATCTACTTCGACGGGCGCGACAGGCTGCGCGGAGCTTTCCTGCTTTCGCTCGTCCTCCACGGGGCGTTGTTCCTGTTTGCGCTCGGCTACACCATCCTGGGACCCCGGCTGGGCGGAAAATGGGGAAATAGCTGGGGAGCCGGCGGAGCGACTCGCGTAACCGCGGTCGCATCGCTTCCCGGCGTGCCGCTGCCCGCGCCGATGCGGACCACGCGCAGCACGCTCGCCACACAAAATCCCGGCCTTTACAAGACCGAACCCGAGCCCAAGCTTGAGCCGCCCTCCAAAGCCGCTGAGATTGCCAAGTTTCAGCAGGAGGTCGCTCCGGAAAAGGCGGTTCGCGTCAACAAGCGAATCCAGAAGGAAGAGCTCGACGTGCCCGAGAATGCCGTCCCCTATGGTCTGGGTGGAAAACCCGCCATGTCTTACAACCAGTTCGTGAATTCGGCGGGAGAGGGCGGGTTGAACTTCGGTGAAGGCAATTTCGGCGACCGTTACGGCTGGTACGTCTCCGCCGTCCGCACCCGCATCAGCAGCAACTGGCTGCTCTCCACCATCAGCCCCGGCATCATGACCGCCCCGCGGGTTTACATGGTGTTTGACATCCTGCGCGATGGCACAGTGACGAACGTCCGGATTACCCAGTCGAGCGGGCGGCCGGAAGTTGACCGCTCGGCATTGCGGGCCGTTCTGGCTTCCAATCCCCTGGGGCCGCTCCCACCGGACTATTCGCGGGACCAGGTTTCGGTGGAATTTTATTTCGACTTTCGCCGGCACTGACACATCTAAGTTAACGCCGCGTTCCACTGGCGCCCGGACCCTTGCGCAAAGACGCCTCACAGCCGGGCACAGGAAATCAAAATCATCGGGAGCCTCCTATCGCATGAGATCAAGACTGTTCAAATCAACGTTGCTGGCCGTTGCCGCCACCCTCTCTTCTCTGCTTCTCCTCGAGCGACCCAGCCAGAGCCAGGACTGGTTCACCACCGGGATCAATCTTGGAGCGCCCAGGATTCGCCTGGCGGTTGCCGACTTTCCTCCCAAAACCGCGGATCAGCAACTGACCAGTCTGACTGAGGAATTCAACCAGACCCTCTGGAACGACCTCGATAATGCCGGGATCTTCGAGATGGTCAGCAAGAGTCTCTACCCTCTTAGAGTTCCCCAGGAACCCGAGGAGGTGGTCTTCAATAACTGGGCTGATCCTCCCGCTACGGCGCAGATGCTGGCGTTCGGAAAGACCGAGGTCATCAACGCCAATCTGGTCGTCACTGCCCGGCTGTTCGACGTGAAGAACCCTCCGAACCCCAGCGTGATCGCCAAGCGCTACGTCGCCACGATGAACCAGGTCGCGACCCGCGAAGCCGCGCATCGCTTTGCCAATGAAATCATTCAGGCCCTGGGAGCAGGCGTGCCGGGAATCAACCTCACTCGGATCGCCTTCGTGAGCAAGCGTAGCGGCCATCCGGAAATCTGGGTGATGGATTACGACGGCTTCAATCAGCGGCCGATTACCAGCTACGGCTCCCAGGCCCTCACGCCGCGCTGGTCGGCGGATAACACCAAGCTGGCCTTCACCAGCTACTTGCTGGGCAATCCCGACCTCTCTATTTTTTCCCTGGAAACCAATCGGCGCATTCCTTTTCCTCGCTACAAAGGCCTGAACACCACGCCCGCTTGGTCGCCGGACGGAAAGAAGATCGCCTTCTGTTCCAGCATGAGCGGCGATCCAGAAATTTACGTTTCCGACGTCAATGGGTTCAATCTGCAGCGCCTGACGTTTTCGCCGGGCGTTGACATCTCTCCGGTGTGGAATCCCAAGACGGGCAACGAAATCGCTTTTGTGTCCGACCGCAGCGGCAGCCCACAGATCTACATCCTGTCGGCGGATGGGACGAACGTGCGCCGACTGATCACGGGGGGCGGCGACGCCAGTTCGCCTTCCTGGTCCCCCAGCGGGCTGATGATGGCCTTCTCCTGGCGCGTCACCGAGACGGGCACCTATGACGTTTACGTGGTGGAGATCGCTACGGGGCGCATCATCCAACTCACCCACGACGCGCGGCGCAACGAGCATCCCTACTGGTCGCCGGACGGCCGGCACCTGATCTTTGAGTCCAACCGCTCCGGGACGCTGCAAGTCTGGATGATGCTGGCCGACGGGAGCAATCCCAAGCAATTAACCCAGGAAGGCCAGAACTGGGGACCGGCATGGTCCAACTAGGAAACGCGGCGCTCCTCTCTGCGGGGCGGCAGGCGTTAGGCGGCAAATGTCTCTCCCCTCGCCCCCGCGCAAAAAATGTTTGTAAATGTTATGTTTTTTTTTGATTTGGTGTTAGTATGACTGCCTTTGGCAGTCATATTCCCTTCCGCGATGGACAGGAGCGAAACCTCATCATAGGAAGGGACGGTTCCAAAAAAGTTGAACCCATCGACGGGATTACGAGAATTTCTTGCTGACCAAGGAGGAAAGAGCATGCGACAGAGGAAACGCTACATAGCGGTTCTTGTCGGTATTCTGGGACTGATTTTACTGGTGGGCGGATGCGCGAAGAAGGTGGTCGCCCCACCTCCGCCGCCCCCGCCGCCGCCGCCGCCACCGCCGGCGCCTACGGTGACGTTGACGGCAGAGCCCAGTACAGTTGAGAAAGGCAGGTCGATCACTCTGAGCTGGAGTTCGGAGAATTCCACTGACCTGGACCTGCAACCGGCAATCGGAAAAGTGCAGGCCACCGGCTCGACGACAGCGACGCCGGCCGACTCGACAACCTACACACTGACTGCCACCGGGCCAGGAGGAAGCAACACCGCCACGGCTCGCGTGACTGTGACGATTCCTCCGCCGCCACCGCCGCCACCGCCGCAGAAGGTGATCGAAGTCAGCGAGGAGGAACTCTTCGGGCGGAACGTCAAGGAAGCGTATTTCGACTATGACAAATCCGACATCCGTCCCGATGCCCAGCAGACTCTCACGGCCAATGCGGACTTCCTCAAGGCCCACCCTGGCATCAGGTTCACCGTCGAGGGCCATTGCGACGAGCGTGGCAGTGAGGAGTACAACCTCGGCCTGGGTGATCGGCGCGCTAACGCGGTCAAGAACTTCCTGGCGAACCTCGGGATTCCGGCGGAACGGATCGGCACAATCTCCTACGGAAAGAGCCGTCCGACCTGCTCCGAGTCCAACGAGGATTGCTGGCAGAAGAACCGTCGCGGTCACTTCCGGTTCGGTATGTAGGCAACCTGGTAAGCTCGAATGCCGGGAGCGCAGATGCTCCCGGCATTCCCTTCCAGCCGGTTCGTGGGCTGCAGTTTGGCGCGGGAAAGTAAGGCTGTGTCCGTCCACCCAACTGCAACGTCTGAGCCGCCGGAGGACAATCGAAAGCGCCGTTTTCTCTTCCCTTGTCAGTTGACCTGCCTTGCTGCAAGAAGGTACACTGACAAGGGATTTTATTTCTGTAGGTGAGGAGTGGTGAATTTGAGAAAGCGTACGATTCTCTTAGTCCTCGCAACCCTTCTCGGGGTATGCGGAACCAGGCCAGCCTTCGGCCAGAAGAAAGACACTCTCCTCCTGATGCGGCAGCTCGACACGATGCAGCAGACCATCAACAACATGCAGAAAACCCTGGACACGCAGACCGCGGTCTTGCGCACGCTGGTCGAGCAGGCCAGCGACAATGTGAATTCGATGAAGCTGACAGTGGACGAGCTGAGAAAAGCCACCCAGCAGAATCTCGCCTCCTCGAATGTCCGATTTGACACCATGACCTCGCAGATCCAGACGCTGAGCGAAAGTCTGGAAGAAGCGAAAGCCCGGCTCGCCAAGCTCAGCGATCAGGTGGCGCAGACTCAGAACATCATCCAAACCTTGAACGCCCCGCCGGCGCCGGCTCCGGGAACCACCGCGCCCGGCGCGCCGGGGACGGCCGCCAGCGTTCCGGACGCCGAAACACTCTACAAATCCGGGCTGAGCTATTTCAGTGGCGGGCAATATCAATTGGCGGTTCAGGCCTTCCAGGAGTATCTGCACTACTACGCCGATACCGATCTCGCTTCTAATGCGCAGTTCTACATCGGCGAGTGCTACTACAGCCAGAACGACTACTCCAAGGCCGTCGAAGAATACAACAAATGTATCGAGCAGTATCCCAAAGGCAACAAAGCCGCTGCTGCCCAGCTCAAGAAGGGATACGCGCTGCTGGAAATGGAGCAGCAGCAGGCCGGAGTTCGGGAGCTCCGCTCTCTCATTCAGCGCGCACCGAATGCCCGTGAATCCGATCTGGCTCGCCAGCGACTTAAGAAGCTCGGAATCTCAGTCTCCGGGCGGCGGGGCGAATGATCCGGGTCCAGCACGTCGCGCCGGCGGCGACGCCAGCGCGAGTTCGACAAACTGCAAAAATCTGTCCCGTATGATGAGGTTCCTATGGCCGGCTCCGTCAACAAGGTGATCTTGATCGGTCGATTGGGAAGGGACCCGGAACTCAAATACACTCCCAGCGGTGCCCCCGTCGCCAAGTTTTCGCTCGCCACGGACGAGGTCTTCAAAGACCGCTCGGGCGAGCAACAGAAACACACCGAGTGGCACAACATCGTCGCCTGGAACAAGCTGGCGGAAATCTGCGGCGAGTACCTCACCAAAGGCAAGCAGGTTTACATCGAGGGCAGCATCCGCAGCCGGCAGTGGGAAGATAAGCAGACCGGCGCCAAGCGCACCGCCTATGAGATTGTGGCGCAGAAGATGACCATGCTCGGCTCAAAGGCCGACAGCGAGCGCGTTGTTTCCGACCGCGCCCCAAGCGACCACGCGCCAAGCGAACGCCCTGCCGAACCGGAACCCGCCTCCGAGCCTGCGGCGGAGCCGGAAATCACCGACAGCGATATTCCCTTTTAGACTGCCGCTGGAAATTCTTCACTGAAATCAAGGGAGGAAGTTCGTCCGAGGCTACGGGAACGCCCCGTACGGGCGGCGGAGCCTTCCACACCTCAGCGGGCGCCGGGCGGCCCCTGCCGGCTCCTTCGTTCCTCGTAGCGCCGGAGCATCTCGTTGA
>CAZTHM010000192.1:0-7305 GCA_964613505.1 uncultured Acidobacteriota bacterium
GCCAAGTCCCTGCGCCGTGTTGTAATGGATGTAACCAAGGCCAAAAGAAAAGTGATCGTTGACCTTGAAGTTGAAGGTGGGACTGATGATCGAGGCACGGGTGATGGGTCCACTCTGCTCAACCTTTTGCAGACCGATGCCTCCGGAGATATCGTATCCTACCGGCCCGAATAAGGGGCCGTATATCCTGCCTTTCAGCAAGTGCTGCTGGTAGGTGCCGGGAACGAAAAAGCCCGTGAATTGTTTTCGGTTGACTCCGTTGAATCCGTACACTTGCCCCCCGTAGCCGCCATCCAAAGAAAACCGATTGGAACTGATGATAACCCGGTTGAACGCTGCCCCGCCAAAATGGGCGTCGCTGGTATACCTGACCTGCGCGGCCAGCTCGCGAGAAACGTAGTGCGCGAAGGTATAGTCAACGCGGAGGGAGGTGCGCGGGTCGAAGAAGATATTCAGACCGGCGATGAAGCGATCTTGCATGAATCCCAGGCGGACCGCCGTGGGCGTATAGGTGACAGGGATCCGGTCAGCATCGACATCGAGTGAGATCTTCTTATTGAAAGCGTACGATGCCCCCGCCATGCCTATCACATCGGCGTCCGCCGAGTGGACAAGTTGATGAAGAGCAGGAATTGACACCAGGCTCCCCGGGCCAAAACGGACCAAACCAACTCCGCCTCTCACGGTCCACTTGTCGGTGAGTCGGGTGCTCTGCCGGTAAAGAAACATCTGCGGCGCCACGGCCCCGGTGATTCCGGTGGGGACGGTGTTGCCGATCGGGTCGCGAGAGGGGCCAATCGGACTGTTCGAGGGAAGGGCGGTGTAGGAGAAGTAAGAATCCGTCTGCGGCAGGAACGACAACCCGACCGTGCCGCCATAACTGAAGCTGCGCAAGTCTTCGTTGGGAAGGCCGGAGCGGTTTCCGGACACCGTGGGCGGGCCGATTTCCCGCGCGTAGGTCGCGACGGTACGGACGGTAACGGCAGACTCCTGACGGATCTTCTGCCGCATCGCGCTCACTTCCGGGTTGTTGGGGCTCACCCGTCCGGCGCGGTCGAGCAAAAGCAGGCTCTGTTTCCGATGGCGGCGAGCGTGTTCGATGCTGGCCAGAAGGAACAGAGCGTCAAAGTTGTCGGGCTGCACCTGGACGAGTTGCGAGGTCGTGGCAAAAGCCTGGGCCATGTTGCCTTGGTAATAGGCGATCTGCGCCTTGCCGTAAAGGGCGGTCGGGTCATTGGGGTCCTGTTTCAACACCTCATCGTAGTTCTTGATGGCGCTGGCGCGGTCACCGGCGCGCAATTCCAGTTGTGCGAGCTCGGAGCGGGCTTCACGATTCTCCGGCTGGGCGGAGAGGATGGCCTGGAGTGACTGGCGCGCTCCGGCGTCGTCCTTCAAACGGAGTTGGGTGCGCGCCGCTTCCATCTGATACCCAAGGTTGGAAGGATTCTGCCCCAGGAGTTTCTGGTAAGTTTCGAGGGCTTCGCGGTCGTGTTTCGACCACACATACACTCGCGCCAGATTTTCGAGCGTGTCGGTGTCTTCCGGTGAATCTCGCAAGACTTCCTGATAGACCTTGATGGAGGCGTCGTACTGAGTCTCTCGGCCCAAAAGCCTTGCCAACTCCTTCCTGGCGGCGCGGTCCCCCGGGGTTATCTCCAGGAGTTGCCGGTAGGCCCGAACCGCGCCGGGAAAGTTGTTCATCTGCGTCAGGATGTAGGCGCGGCCCTTGAGGGCCTCCCCATCGCCGGGTTGCATGGCCAGGCGTTTATCGTAATAGGTGAGGAAGTCCTGGGGCGAAGCATTGGGCGGCGGGCGCAGCGCTACCCACTTCGTTTCTTCTTCGGCGGCGGCAATATTCTGCAAAGCCACTTTGTTTTGGGGATCGTTCGGTTGCTTTGCGGCGAGGCTCTGGAAAATCCGGCGCGAGGCGTCGAATTGCCCCTGCCAGAACAGAACGAAGCCTTTCCCCTGCAGGGCGTCGTAGTTGTCCGGCGAGGTCTTGAGGACGTCGTTGTAGCGTTCGAGCGCCTCATCGTACTTTCCGTTAGTCGCCAGGGCCTGGGCCAGCCCCACGCCGGCATCCGAGTTGCGCGAGTTCAACTGCAGCGCCCTCCGAAAAGGCTCGATCGCCTCGGCGGAGCGGCGGGCCCGCAGCAGCGCCGACCCCAGTTCGGTGAGCGCCTCCTGCGATTTGGGGTTGCTCTGGAGAAAATGGCTGTATTGAGTCGCGGCCTCGGCGAGTTGCTGGCAGAGCGCCAGGGAGCGAGCCAGGCGCAGCTCGGTCGAGGCGTCACCGGGCTCGATCTCCAGGACCCGGCGGCCAAAGGCAGCACTCTCGGAGCAGCGTGCCGGGGTGGCTGTCGCCTCGGTCAGGGCGCGGAGGGCCATGACATCCTTCGGATCCCTCTGGAGACGTTCCCGATAGACAGCCTCGAGACGCGCGGGTTCACCCGACGTGCGTGCCTCGGCCAATTCCTTTTGGTGGAGAGCGGCCTCCGACTGGCCGAGTCCGCGAGCGACATCGGCGTCACGGGGGTAACGCTGGCTCAGTTGCAGGAAGAGGACCTGAGATTCTTCATATCGGCCCATCCAGAGCAGCACGAAGGCTTTGCCCGTCAAGGCTTCGCCGTTATTCGCGTCCTGCTTCAAGACGCGGTCGTAGAGCCGCAGGCTCTCCTCTCTTTGGTCCTGCCAGGCGGCGAGACGTGCCAGCCCCAGGAGCGCCAGCGAATAATCGGGATTGGACGTCAGCACGATCCGATATTGCTCCTGGGCCTGGGTGTAGTTCTTTTCGCGAACATACAGGTCTCCCAACCGGGAGCGGGCTTCCAGGTCGCCGGGGTTGCGCTGCAGGTAGGCGTCGTAAGACTCTTCGGCTTGCGGAATGCGGTCGGCAAGTGCGAAGGACTCTCCGGCCTTCTTCCACGCAAGGGGAGGGCCGTTGGGCTGTTGGGCCATCTTCTGGTACAGAGCCCCGGCATCGGCCCCCCGGCCCAGTCCGACCAGGCAGAGGGCCAGGTTATCGGCCACTTCCAGGGAGTTGGGGTTGATTCTGTAAGCCATCTGGTAATAGCTGGCGGCCTGGGCGTAGCCTTTCGGCCCGCGCATGTAAAAGCAGTAGGCTAGATTCTTGAGAATGTCGAAGTTGTCGGGGAAGGCAGGGAGGACCTCCTGGTAGTACTCGCGCGCGGCCTCGTAGTCCTTCTGGAGAAAGAGAGTGTGGGCGGTCTGGAGGAGTTCGATCGGCGTGCGCTTGCCCGCCGGCCGCTGAGCGGTCGCTTGCGCCGGAAGGCGCGGCGCGGCGGTGGTCAACGCGGCGACGAGCACGGCAGCGCCGACGGCGCTGCGCAGGAATGAACGTCGCATTCCCAGACGGGATCGCAGTATTTTTCGGACGCTCAATGTGTCTCTCTCCTGTGTTGCCATAAAATTCTCACGCTTGGACTCATCAACGGATTTCCCTTGGCGCCCAATGTCTCCTCGCACTCCCACGGTCGGGCACGGGTGACAGGCAGCGCGCGGGCGGCGTTCCTACGGCGCTTTCGCCATCGCAAGGTACTCCTTCACTTCCTCGTTCTCCGGGTTCTTCGCCAAGATCTTCGCGAAGAGGTCGGCGGCTGCCGCCTTGTTACCCAACCGGAGGTAGGCCAAGCCGATGCCGGTCAGCGCCCCCGGCTCATCCGGGTATTGCTCCAGGACGGCCGTAAACTGCCTTTGCGCCATCACGGGCTGCTCTTTTCGAAGGTAGCAGTACCCTGAGCCGATCAGGTCGCGCGGGTTGTTGGGCTCTGTTTCCAGTCCCTGGCGGAAATCCTCCGTGGCGGCGTCAATCAGGCCCAGGCGGTAATGCGCCCAGCCTCGCAGGTTGGTGACATCCACGTCTTTGCTGTTGAGCGGGGCCAGGATCTCGAGGACCTTGGCGTAATTCCTGGCGTCGTGTTCCTTCCAGGCGCTGTTGAGGCGGGTGACAACTTCCCAGTAATCCTCCTGGCTCGAAGCCGACGCGGTCCAATAGCGCTTGGGCACACCGGCCTTCGCCAGGTCATCACGAATGCGGCTGACGCGATGCTTGCCCAGGTAACAATGGACGTAGGCCGGGCCGTCCAGGGTCTTCAGGAACTCCACCGCTTTGCGCTGGTTGTCCGCGTAGTCGGGAAATACCCGGCGGTCGAAAATACTGGCCATCGGAAAAACCTTGAAGGTCATGTTGTATTTCACTGCCAGCGCCTGCTCGCGCTCGATGAGCTCCCTCTCGAAGGGTAGGCGCGGGTCAAGCAAACTGACGATGTACTTGACACGATTCTTTTTCAACCGCTGAAATGCGGCCTCCTCGGGGTACGGACCCATACTGATCATTGTAATCTGGGAAGGCAAGGCCGCCAAAGCCCAGCGGATAAAGATGCTGTTCGGGTAAAGCAGGATCAGGTACCCGGCCCCCACCACTGCCAGCAGCAGGAGGAGCAGTGAAGGAATGAAGACCAACGGCCTTCTGAGTTTCGCCGGGATGATATTGTGCGTCAAAGCCATTCCTCACCTGACAGCGGAACTCTTGCCGCCGGCAGGTTTGGGCTGATCAGCCGCAGCGCCAGCCGAGGCAATCGGAGCGGAAGGGCGCTCGGAGGCGGCGGGTGGGCCGGGCAGGGACTGGAATGTCTTGCGCAAGATGGCGAACGAGGCCTTCACTCGCAGATCGTAACGGGGGGTGTCCCAGCCAACCCAGCGATACTGCTTCAGGCTTGTGGCCGGCAGCGTCGCGGGTCCACTCATGGCCGGCAGGGCGTCGGCAATGGGATGGCCCTGCTCCATCACCGGCCGCGTGCGCGCCGCGTCCAGCGGGCGGTAAGAGAAAGCCGCCATTACGACACCGGGGGTCTCGGTCGTGATCACGGTCCCATCGGGTTGCAGCCCCGCAAAGACCCTTAAGCTCGAGGGGTCGGTCACATTCAGAAGATTCCAGGGAATGCGCAGGTCGATTGTATTGGTCTGAGGACTGGCATGCCATTCGGCCAGAGGGTCATAGTCGGCGGTTTGAGGGGTCAGGGTGCCGTAGCGCAAAATCCCCCGTTCGTAGCGCTGGGGCGGGAAGTAACGGCCGTCGCGGCCGAAGCGGCGGCGGTTGGGTTCGAGGACCAGCGCCTCAAAGTTGCCGCTGGTTGAAATCGTGGGGCGCCACGCGAGCCTCGGTCCCAGCGTCGTCTGCGTGGGGATTCCCTGCACGGGAAGAATCTGAAAAGGATTGTAGGTGGATGCGATCAACATGCGGCTCGCTCCGGGCCCGGACAACTGGATTGCGTAAGTCATTCCCATGGGGAATCGAACCGGAGAGATAAACGGCAGGTATGTAACCCCCGCAGTGTTCGGCGAGGTCCCCAGCCCGATGAGATAGTTGACCTGCTTCCAATCCGGCAGGCCGTCATTGTCGTTGTCCAGCTTGCCGACCACCAGACGAAGATAAAGAAATCCTTCGTCAGCGTCGACGTAGAGAGCTTTCAATTCCCGCGCCGGATCGTATTGGTCGTGCAGGGGCTGTGAAAGCCCCAGTTGCGGCTTGGAATAGAGGGGTGGGATGTTGCCCCACTCTCCGGCAGACCCACTCAAAAGATGGGCGCCGCGCCGGCCCGGGTCGGCCGCCATCAGCCCGAAGTGCTCGGCGGGATTCATGAAGTTGGTCCAAAGGACTCTGCGGTCGGGGGGACTCTTGTAGTCACCTTCAACCCACGAACGGCGGAACCATTCATCCAGCCACTCAAACACCATCCCGCCCGCCGCCCCGGCATCGCGGATGTTGCGCGTGAAGCGCGCCAGCAACTGGCCTTGCTGCTCTTCGGTCTTGCCGCCCTCGTCGAATCCCGCCGGGCTGAAGTGCCCAATGCCGAGGCTCGTGGACATGCCGTAATCGGCAATGACCAGAGGAATTCCCCGATGGTTCGCCTTCAAGTCCTGTAAGTAGCCTAAGAAGGGGTTGCTCCCCTCACTGTCGCGCACCGCCTGGTAACGCGGGTCGTGGTTCAGGAAGTCGGGGTAATAAGGCAGAACGGCGTAGGCCGAGAAATAGCCGGCGGCAAACGGCTTGCGCGCTCGCAGGTGAGTGGGATCGACGGAGGCGCCGTCATCGTCGTCGTAGGGGCCGCTGGGGGTCGGCAGGCGCTCGCCGTGGGCGCGCCGGATGGAGACTTCCTCGAGTAATGTGCTCTCGGTCGGGTGGCGCATGGGGTCGAGCGTGGGCGAATTGATAAAGGCGACAGGGTGCTGCCAGTTGTATCTTCCCTCTTCGTACTCCGCCGTGTAGTTGATCATCTGCGCCAGAAAGATTTCCGTGGGGTTGCCGGAGGGCACCTCCATGTAATTGCCTTCGTAACTCCGCGTTTCGGGGTGGAGCAGGTTGTTGCCCGTTACGACATGCGACAGCCAAGGCTGGCCGACCACGAAACCCGCCACCCAGGGGGAGACGTCATAGGTGTAGACACCGCCGGAATGGCGGCCCCGCTTGGCTGCCACATCGCCTTGCCCGTGGATGACGTCGATGGCCTCGCGCAGGTCCTTCTGGCACGATTGGTAGTAGGGAGCGTTGAACATGTCATCGCGCGGCGGGTCGGTGAACGAGACCCCTTGCAGGAGCCAGATCGGGGAATGGCCCGCGGCGGTGTTGAACTGATACAAAGCGCGGTAGAAGGCGGGGGGGAGGGTAGTGTAGATCCGGACGGTGTTGGCCCCCAGGTCGCTCATCCGGTTCAGCCAGTCCGTGTAGATGGCCGAGTCGGTCACGGCCTCCGAGGCGTAATAGCCGGGCAGCGCGGCGGTCAGGTCCACGCCCGTCAGGTACACCCTTTTCCAGCCGGCGCCGGTACGCCAGGCGAAGTATTCGTCGTCCACTCGGGCCGGGTAGGTGAGTTCCTTGGCGCGCTGCAGGGGGGGAAGATCAATGCTGATGTTGCGCACATCGCCGGAAGCGTTGATAAGTTCCTTCAGGTTTTTCGCCGCCACATCACTCTTCTCGTCCTTGGCAAGGGCGAGCTGGAATTCCCGCGCCGCCTCGCGGTACTGTCCCTGCTGGCGATAGAGCGCCCCCTGGGCCACGTGATAATCCGCGCTGTCGACTCCCTCTTGGCGGATCTGGTCCAGTAGGACTTTCGCCTGCAGAAATTTCCCCAGTTCGATTTGGGCGTAAGCGTATCCCAGGGTGATATCCACGACGTTCGGCGAGAGGTCGTGGGCACGGCGGAAGTTCGGCTCTTCCGCGGTCTGGGCATCGCCCATCTTCAGGTAATTCCAGCCCATCAGGGCCAGAATCGCGGAGTCGTTGGG
>CAZTHM010000193.1:0-7301 GCA_964613505.1 uncultured Acidobacteriota bacterium
GAGTTTTTCGAGGCCGTGCGGGTTCACACGATCATAGGGTTCTTCGCCAACCCCGAGTACGGAGGGAACGCCGGCCAGCTCGGGTGGAAGCTCATCGGCTTCGAGGATGACTTCAGTTTCGAGCCCCCCTTCGGTTACTACGACCAGGAAGAAAACGCCGGCAAATCTGCGCCCGAGGGAAATGACAACGGTGGACAGTCAGGGCAAAAAGTTCAGAACTGACGAAGCAGTCGATTTCGTTATCGTCGGTGCTGGCGCGGCGGGCGGGATTCTCGCCAAGGAATTGTCTTCCTCCGGGTTTGATGTGGTCGTCCTCGAGCAGGGCCCGTATCTGAAGGAGCAGGATTTCAAGCACGACGAGTTCTCCACCCTTTTCCATGCTGCCCTCAGCAACGATCCCAAGCGCCAGCCCCAGATGTTTCGAAGGAACGTAAATGAGAAGGCGAAACCTCAGTTCGTGATGCTTTACGGCCGTTGCGTGGGAGGAGGTTCGGTCCACTTCACCTGCAATTACTGGCGCTTCCATGAAATCGATTTCAACGAGCGCAGCGTGCTGGGGCCGATCTCGGGAACGGGCTTTGCCGACTGGCCGATCAGTTACGCCGAACTCGAACCCTACTACACCAAGGCCGAGTGGGAGCTTGGCATCTCCGGCCTCGCGGGGTCGAGTCCGTTCGATCCCCCGCGCTCCAAGCCTTACCCTGTGCCACCTTTGCCGGTGAAATCCTCCGGCGTGCTGTTTGAGAGGGCGGCGCGCCAACTCGGCTGGCATCCCTTCCCCGCCCCCATGGCCATCATTTCGCAACCTTATCGAGGTCGGCCGGGTTGCACCCACTGCGGCTTCTGCGAACTCTTCGGCTGTGAGATTGGCGCCAAGTCGAGCACGCTGGCGACCGTCATCCCGCTTGCCGAGGCCACGGGTCACTGCGAAATCCGGCCCAATAGTTACGTCCGTCAGGTGGAACTGGACCCTTCGGGCCGCGCCAAAGGAGTTGCTTATTTCGACGCTGACCGACGCGAGCACTTCCAGCGCGCCAAAGCCGTGATCCTTTCGGCCAACGGGGCGGAGACGGCCCGGCTGCTGCTCATGTCCAAATCGAAACTCTTTCCAAACGGCCTTGCCAACTCCAGCGGCTTGGTGGGGAAATACCTGATGTTCACCGGCTTCAGTCAGGTGAGCGGCTTATTCGAGCATCCCTTGAACGAATACAAGAGCGTGCAAGTGACACGCATCCTTCACGACTTCTATAACTCCGACGCCAAGCGCGGATTCTACGGTGGCGGCGGGCTCGACGCGCGCTTCGACTTTTACCCCATTTCCTTCGCACTGGCTGGACTGCCGCCGGATGCGCCGCGCTGGGGTAGCAACCTTAAAACAACTCTCAAGGAATACTTCAACCGCACCATGGCGGTTTGTGGCCACTCGACCTCCCTGCCCGTGGAAACGAACACCATCACGCTCGACCCGGAGGTCAAAGATGCGTGGGGGCTGCCCGCGCTCCGAGCTACCTACACTTTCCATCCCGACGATATCCAAATGATCCGTTTCTTGAAGGAACGCAGCTTGGAAGTTTTGGAGACCGCCGGCGCGCGGAAAAAATGGACGTACGACTACGAAGACCCGGCGGCCGGGCCGACCGCCCATCTGCTCGGCACCTGCCGCATGGGAAAGGATGCAAAGTCTTCGGTCGTCAACGCGGACCATCGCGCACACGACGTTCCGAATCTCTTCATCTGCGACGGCAGCAGCTTTGTGACCTCGGGGCGCGGCCAGCCGACCTGCACGATTCAAGCTCTCGCCTACCGCGCCGCGGACCGGATCACCAGCCTGGCGCGAAGCGGCGAGATCATCGCGTCGACTTGACCGTTCTGGTAATAACCCTCCTCGCCGAGACCTGGATTCGGCTTCCACCTCAAACGGTGCGACGGTTACATTCTCAATCGTCCCGGCGGCTCTTCTGCGGTAACATTCAACACAGCTTGATACAGAATCTTGACCAGCGCTGCAGGGGCGAGTAAACTCGCATCAGGCGCGCCTGTAGCTCAGATGGATAGAGCGTTTGCCTCCGAAGCAAAAGGTCGCAGGTTCGAATCCTGCCAGGCGTACCAACCCTTTCAATTATTTAGCTCGCTTCAACTTGCGCGGGAAGCTCCTTGGTGACGTGGTTTGTGACGTAACCCTGCTTTGGCGCGGTCGGAGTCACCGGTGAACATTTCCCGAGGCGCACGCTTGACGGGCAGACGTTTCACGTCATGGATCAAAAATTCCGGAGCCGCTCGGTTCTGTCCATCACTGCCCGCGGGTCCGGAACTGCGCTTTGCTCGACTTCATTCCCAAGCGGACTATTCGCACCAGACTACCATGCCCTTTTCGATGGCGGGAATCGTCACATCCACCCCTCCACCTCTTGGTTCGGCTGCCAGTTCTTTGGCTTCACCCAAGTACGTCAGAGCGAACACTCGCGCGCCGACGCCTGCCGGGAAGTGAATCCGGATGCCCTTTTCCGGGATTTGGTATGAGTTCTCTCGACTCCTCAATCCCTTAAAGTTTGCAAGGAATACGTGTGGTTTCCCATCGACTTGGGCGATTTGCGCCACAACGAATGGGGAGGCCTCCACCCGAACCGTCTTTTCGAAGGACGATTCGCTCATCACGTCCCTCATAAAGGCTTCCCTCAACTTCTCGAACTCCGTCCCCTGCGAGATTCCCACTGCGGCGGCGGAATCGAACTCCCTGGCGAGTTGCCGGAGGTAATTCCTGCCTGGACAGTCGGGGAAGTAGGTGGACTTTCGGCTTCCTGCGCCCACCAATTTCCGGCCGGCCTCGTGGGTCCCGACCAGCGCGCGGAGCGGGTTCGGAGTCCGTTCATTTCGGAGCTCGTCATACCGTCCCGACTCGGCACTGATCACCAGCTCTTTGTGTGCCTGGACAAATGATTTCAGGGAATCTATCTCGTCCTGGCTCACACACCTGACATCGGGGAGGACCAGCACTCTGCCCTTGAACGCCGCCAAGCTGCGCGGTGTCACCACCTGAAACTCGCGATGAGAATGGATCAGCATCGCCATCGTTCCGAGGTAGGACCCGATGAACTCTTTGGGGAAATAGTTCCGCGTCTGCGGCGAGAAGTAGACCCCCACGGGGTCGATGGGCTGGCGCGGGCGGTAGAACGTATTCTCGTGTTGCGCAATCCACTGGAAAACAGTTTTGCGGGTCTCGAGGTCATTGGAATGAGACATGACATGACCCTGCGCATCCCAGGGATTGGCGCCGGCGACGAGTTGGGACATGAAGAGATTTCTCATGGCATCGCGGGGGTCAATGTTCTTTTCTCCGTCCCATGAATAGCTGAGCATCCACGAGGCTTTGCCGCCCGCGAAGCCGCGAAAGGTGAACATGCCAATCATGTAGTGCAGCCAGTCGAGCGGCGTCTTCGAGGCGCCCATGGCGTTCCCGGAGCCCCACTCGTACTCGTGCGCGATGGCGTCGACGACCTCGTACATCGGGTAGACATCCGCGCCGACGCGCACGGCTGCCTCCTCGATGCCGGGATAGACCTCGGCGATCGTCATGCAGCGCGGGTTCACGGCCTTGGCGTTGGCGTCGATCTCTTTCATGAAGCCCGTAAGGGTCAGAATGCGAAAATCGATCCACCGGAGGAATCCCGGATCACTAAAGTCGCCCAACTTGATGGCGGTTTTGGCGTTCAGCCCGGTTTGGGCCTTGAACGCCGCTACCGTGTACTCATCGAAGCTCGCCCAACTGTCTTCCCAGCCGTCGAAGTGGGTCATCCAGTAGGGGATGTCCACGTAGATGCCATCGATCCCCGTCGCTGCGATCTGACGAACGCGTTCCATGTAGATCTTCCGCCATTCCGCGGCGTAGGGACTGATCCAAACGTCCTCGTCCCCCGGACGAATCCAGAAAGCCGAGCCGCCGCCGAAAACCGCCGGTTCGCCGGTGATCTTCCTCTGCACCCAGTCCGGATGGTCTTTGAAGAACGTATGCGAGGTTTTATCAGACTGGGCGGTGATGCACTCCAGCCCGGCGATATAGACGAATGCGTGGTTGCCCGCGGCATGGGCCTTCTCGGCAACCGCTTGGATGGCCTTCAGTTTTTCAGTGGGATCGAGGAAGCTCTCGTACCGGCCCGTAATGTCGTTGTCCGTTTCGATGCCGAAAACGTGAGTCTCCGTGGCGTCGCGGACGATGTCTTCCGCGCGGTCGTGGCTCAGCCCGTAGCCTCCAATCCGTACGCGGTGGGTCCAATCCTGCAGGGGAGCCGAATCGCTCTGGCAAAAACCCGCGGTTGTCACAACCAAGAAGGCGACAATCTGCAACTTTGTTATCCGCATAATCATCTCCATCAGACAGAAGGGGAAACAGCAAACGCGTGACGGCGCGAAATCCGTGGGACCGGGTCCTGATTTTTCATCGCCGGGCCGGAGATTTGATGTCTGAGGCGCCTTCGATCGCGCTGGGTCTTGCTTCCTGGGCCCTCCCGCCGGGAACAGATTCGTCCTGATCTTCCTTAAGACTCTCAAACTCGCGAATCTCTTTCGCCGCCTCCTCACTCCGCCCAAGACGGCGATAGAGACCCGCCAGCGCGTAGTGCACGCTCTTGTTTCTCGGACTGAGTTTCTCTGCGGCTTGAAGGTGCTCGAGCGCTTCCTGCGTGTCGCCATTGCGCATTGCCAGCTTCCCGAGTTGGAAATGCGATTCGGCAAGCGTGCTATCGAGCGCCAGGGCCGTTCTCAGTAGGGAGACGCCGCGAGCCTGCGAGGCTGCGTCGCGGTCTTCCCAGAGTACCAGCATCCTGCCGTATTCCTGGCGGAGGAGCGCGTCGCGGGGAAACCGCTCGATTCCTTTCTGGAAGGTCGCCTGGGCATCCTGGAGCTTGCCTTCGCTCATTTGAGCCACGGCAAGGCCTAGGAGCGCCTCGACGGCGTCCGGTTTGATCTCCACGGCCCGCGAATAGGACTTGATGGCTTCCAGCGAGTAGTGAAGCTTGGTTTCGATGAATCCTTTCCAGCGATGGGCCTGATAAGAATCCGGAGCGACCTCGATGGCCTTCTTCGCCGCCACAAGGGCTACGGAGTAGCGTCGGTGCTCGGTCAGAATCATGGCCAGGTCCAAATAGTTGGACTCGCGCGAAGGCTCGCGGTCGATGGCAAGGTCCATCGCCTTAATGGCCTCCTTCAGATTGCCCTCTTTGTGGTGACACCATGCCAGCAGGTTGAAGATGTCGCCCTTCAACTGGCCCGACCTGAGAAGCGTCTCTAAGGTGGCCCGACACTCTTCGATCCGGTTATTCTGGTATTGCACGAGGGCCAAGTTGAATCCGACTTTCGCACGGTCCGGATGGGTTGCCAAGGCGGAGGCGAACATCCGCTCCGCCGTGGCCAAGTCGTCCGCCTGCGACGCCACCTGACCGCCCAGGAATAACCCCTCGGGGCCTGCCGGGTGATCTTCGAGTTCTTGGAGTGCTGCCCGGGCTTTGTCGAGCTGGCCGGTGCGGTAATAGGCGCGCGCCAGCGCCACGATAGATTGCGGTTGCTCGCGCACCTGATCAGGGACCGACTTGAATAAATCAACTGCCCGCCCATAGTTCTGCAACTCCTCTTCGACCATCCCCAGAAGCAGGGTCGCGGTCTTGTCGCCAGGCTTTTGGCGAAGCGCTCGTTCCAGGTTCTCCTTTGCAGGCTTCACCTGGCCGAGTTGAAACTGGTTAGAGCCGAGATTGCGGCGCGCGGCGAAATCGGCGGGATCGAGGGAGAGGGCTCTCTCCAGGTACACATTGGATTCCGGCAGGCGTTGCTGCATCCCGAGGACCGCGCCCAGCGCACTCAAAGCTGGCGCGTCACGCGGAGCTAATTCGACGGCCCGGCGCAGCTCAGCCTCTGCCCCTTTCAAAACTCCACTCTGTGCCAACTGCATGCCGCGTTCGGCGTGTTCCCGGGCCGTAGTGGTGTCTTGGGGAGGACGGCCGAGTGCGGCGAGGTGGAATGCAGCGCAAATGACGCCGACGGCCAGACCACCGCTGACCAGCGAGCTCGGCGTGGATGTTGAATGCCAACGGGGCAGCACAAGCGTTGCTCCACAGGCGTGCTGTCGTGGAACAGTTCCGAGTATCTGAGTCTATATCGCCGTCGCAGAGTGTTCCCGGAAAAAACGGGGCCCGTCACCGGGCCCCTCGCTTACGCCGAGTCTGGCTTGGGTCAGTTTCAGAATACGAAGCGGATTCCCAGTTGCCCGTGTCGGGAGCTGTTCGACTGGTAGTTAATTTTTCCGAAATCGGAGCTGCCGGACGATTCATCCGGGAAGCCAAAGCGCGGCGTGTTCGTGAAGTTGAAGAATTCGGCGCGCAACTGCAGCAGCATGCCCTCCTTGATCTCGAAGTTCTTGAAGATCGAGAAATCCAGGTTGTTTATCCCATCGCTGCGCAGGTTCGAGAAGTAACGAGGGGCGTTACCAGGAACCTGGTCCCCGGGATCTTCGAATGCGTGGACATTAAAGAAGTTTGCCCTGCCGTCCACGACGTCTTTGATGTTGAAAGTTCCACGAACATATCCGACAACGTTGGGCCTCTGCGCGCCGTCCGCCAGCCGCCCGTCCACCATATGCACGCCGATGGGAT
The DNA here is from genome assembly GCA_964613505.1 of uncultured Acidobacteriota bacterium. GTDB lineage: Bacteria > Acidobacteriota > Terriglobia > UBA7540 > UBA7540 > CAZTHM01. The sequence goes on from CAZTHM010000193.1 coordinate 6,639, forward strand.
TGCCGGATTGGAAGCTCACGAAGGCATTCACCTTCCAGCCGCCGATCACCGCATCCAGTGCCCGGCTTGCCTGCCCGCCCAGCGACTGGCCGCGACCGAAGGGGAGCTCATAGCTCACCGCAAAGGCCAGCCGCTGCGGAGTGTCCACACCACTGATGGATTTTTCCGCCCTCAGGTCCGTCCGATCCTGGAGCTCGCCGGAAGCCTGGAGGTTTCCGACCCAGGGATTGAATCCCAGCGTGTTGTCATCGGTGAGTTTCGAGAACGTGTAATTCCCCGTGAAGTTCAGCCCGGAAGAGTATCGCTTCTCAAACCGGACCTGGAGCGAGTTGTAGCGGGAGGTGGCGACGAACTCGGGATATCCGCCGAAGCTGCCGTCAAACTGCGGGTAAGGCCGCAGCAGGTTTCCCCGCGAGACCGTGTCGTCGTTGTAGATGGAGTCGGGCTCGTTGAAGATCGCGTCAGGCCCCTGGAAGAAGGGCTGGAAGGGATTCGGAACGAGTTCTGCAAGCCCCTCGCTTCCCCACGTTGCGCGGTCCTGGGGGCTCAAGAAATTCCGGTTCCGCGTGCCGTCGTAGCCGTTAAAGGGCAGATGGGTCGCGCGGTTGGCCACGTAGTTCACTTCGATGAGCATGTTGCCCGGCAACTCGCGTTGGATGCCAA
>CAZTHM010000194.1:0-7019 GCA_964613505.1 uncultured Acidobacteriota bacterium
GGTTACAACAGCGTGCAGGCGGCGACCAATGGGATCGAGTTTGCGAAGAACAAGGATCTCTGCCGCCGGGCGTTCGAGGCGGGCCTGCGTTACGCCTACCTGCAATTCGACGGCATCGGCAACGACGCCAACAGCCATCGGCAGGTCGGCAACCTGTTCGATGTGAAGCTGCGCGCCATCGAGAACATGCACGAGGCGGGAATCGAAATCATCCTGGTCATCACGCTGGTGAACGGCGTCAACAACGACCAGGTCGGCCCCATCGTCAATTTCGCGCGCGAGAATCCCAAGAAGATCGCCTTCGTCGCCTTCCAGCCCGTGTCGTTCACGGGCCGCGACGAGGACATCACGGCGGAACGGCGGCTGCGCCAGCGCTACACGCTCTCGCACCTCGCCGCCGACGTTAAGAAGCAGACGGGCATCACCGAGCCGACTCGCGACTGGTTCCCGATTTCTTTGATGGGGGCCTTCGCCGACTTCGCGGACCTGGTCCACGGTCCGGAAGCGCAGTGGGGCCAGGTGAGCTGCGGTTGCCACCCCAACTGCGGCATTGGCACGGCGCTGATGATCAACAAAGAGACCAAGGAATGGGCGCCGGTCCCGCAGTTCCTGGACATTCCGCAACTGGTTTCGGACATCCAGAAGATTACGGATGCGGGCCGGGGCAAAGTGCTCTCGAACCTGATGATGGGCTTGGCGCTGCTGAAGAACTACAAGCCGTTCGCCGCGCCCAAGAGCCTGGCGCTCATCGACCTGCTCAAGAAATTCGACAAGTCGTTCGCGCTGACCGGCGAGAAGCGCGCCAACAAGGTCTACGGCGTGTCAGCCCCTCATCGCACCTATGAGGACGCTCTCAAGCGCCGCTCCGATCCCTGGAATTTCCTCTTTATCGCCGGCATGTGGTTCCAGGATCTTTTCAATTACGATTTCCGGCGCACCGAGATGTGCATCATTCCTTACGCCACGCAGCTCGGCGAAATCTCCTTCTGCGCTTACAACACCGGGATCGGCTGGCGCAAGATCATCGAGAACATGTACAAGAACGCTTCGGTCGCCGAGTGGTACAAGACCCACGGCAAGCACGAAATCTACGCTCGCGGAAAGAGCGTGGCCATCGCGGAGGAGAAGGTCAGCCTCCAAGTCAATGCGGCGGACGCGGCGCGCGTCCGCTCCCATCAGCACGACGTGCCTATGACTGCCGCCGACGAAGACAAGGCTCGGCGCAAGGCCGCCTGGGAGGCGCAGCAGGCTCGCAAGGTGTACGAAGAGCTGGTATTGAAGAAGCAGCCCCAGGCGGACCTGGTCCAGATCGGCAGCCCCAAGCCGGTCGAAGCCGAGGCGGAAAAGGTCACCGTCTAGTTTTCGATGTCCGCACGAGATTGGAGGCCAGTCACGAAAGTGGCTGGCCTTTTTTGTTCGCTAGCCTTCTAGGATAGCCCGCCAGCGCGCGGAAAGGCTCCTCAGGGCGTCCGATTGGCCTGCACCCAGCCCGCTAGCCTAATAGCTTCCGGAAGGGGCCAGGAATCGTCTGGAAACGCGGAATCCGCATAAGTAGACATTGTGTCGCCGACCGGCGCCCCAGCTCGCCGGGCTACAGCCCGCGGGCTGGCGCAGACTTCGTTTTTCGAAGTCTGCGATTTCCCGGGGCGCCAGCCTCGGGAGGGCAGAGCCCACCCCTACTTCGCGGCCCGAAGGGCTGGCAAGAAATTCTCCATCACCCAGACCTCGGAGGTGTAGACCCCGGACTCGAAAGCGACGCGCTGCCCATCGGGATGAATCCGCAGTTGGTCGACGGCATCCATGGTTAGGTCGAGCTTTCGAGGCTCTCCCCCTTCCGCCGCGATCACCCATAGTTCGGTTTTCTGATTGTTGAGGCCTCGGCCCCCTGTTCCAAACACGATTTGGCCGCCGCCGCGAGTCCAAGCAACAGTGTCCCACGACCACCCGTTTTTGGTCGGGTCCTTCAGACTGTACAGTTCGCGGGGCTTTCCACCGGCCAGCGGCATGACCATTAAGGCGGGGAGTTCACCTTGTCCGGCTTGCGTGGTGAAGGCGATCTGTCGCCCGTCGGGAGAGATGGTCAGCCCGCTCATGCCCACTCGAAGCGAGCCCACCTCCCGTACTTGTCCGCTCGCTAGATCACGGATCATTATTTCCATTCCCTTCTCCCGAAAGGCTGCGTAAACCACAGACTTCCCGTCAGGCGTCATCTTGAGATGTATTATTTTGTTAATGGGATCGTTTTCGAGCAACATCGAGGTTTCGCCGGTTTGAGCGTCGATTCGATAAAACGCTTGCCGGTTGTCCCTTCCGATTCCGCGGACCACAAAAAAGCGGCCATCCGTTGACCACCGAAGTCCGTTGAAGGAGTTCAGGAACGTCAACTTTGGACTGATTTCCCGCTCTTGCCCACTTTCGAGCGAGCGAATCACGATGGTGTCGGACCCGTGGAACAAGGCACTCCCTTGCGGGCGCTGGCGCACCGACATATAGGCCAGGTACTTCCCATCAGGGGACCAGGCTGGTGCGGCATTGGTGGCGGTGAATCGCTCCGTGACGACTGCTGGTGGAGTGATCAGCTTGCCCGAGGCGAAATCAACGGCTGCCGTGTACAGTTCACGAATCGAAGTGTTGAGAGCGTAGTAGAAGGTCCCCTTCTCAGTGAATCCAAGCGGCGTGATCCGGCCAATATCGGATTTCAGCAACCGGGGTGATCCTTGAGGTTTTCCATCGACGACCTCAATGGCCCAGCCGCTGACCGCTCCCGTGCGATCACTCGCAAAAAGCAAGGTTTTCCCATCCGGCACCCAGCCGAGAAAATAATCGTCGGCGGGATGCGTGACGACTGGAAGTTCTCTGCTGCCGTCGGCGGAAAGCAGGAAAACGTCATGGTTGGTTTCTTTGTCCTTCTGACGCAAGCTGTAAGCGATGTACCGTCCATCAGGAGAAAGGCACATCTGCGAAAGGGAAACCTCCCAGGGATCGCTCTTGACCTCTTTTAGAACCCGGACCGACCCGTCGGCAGGACTGACCATGACGATCTGGGTGCTGCGGTCCTTCATCGCGAAAGTGACCAGAATCTGCTTTCCGTCCGGTGACCATGCCTTGGGTTCCACATAGAGCACCGAATCGTTCCGGTAGAGGGTGCGCAGGTTGGAGCCATCCATCCCAACAACCCGCAGTTCGTAGATTTTGTCCTTGTGCCAACCGTAGGCGATTTGCTTGCTGTCGGGCGAAGGGACCGAGAACTGCGCGAACTCGTCTGGATTGTCAGCCCACGTGCCCTTGTGCGTGAGATGGCGCTTCTCGCCCGTGACGAGATCGAATACGGCCAAGTCACCTGTTTCCCAATCCACATAGGGGAGGTATTTGCTGTCCGGCGATGGCGCACCTTCGGGGTCCACATCCGGCCCTGCCCAGACCTGGCGGTTGACGATGCCCTGGGCCGAGGCGATGGTGGGATTGAGGATCGGCCCGCTGGCCAAGGTGACCAGACTGAGCATCATGGCCGCGGCAAACGCCGCGGCGGAGACGGCGCGCCGCCAGGGCGTGATCGGCGGAGGCGCAGTCAGGCGCAGTTCTCGGCTGCTTTTCCAGGCCTCCAGTTCGCTCGGATAGGCAAAGACGTTGCCGCGAGCCTGGTGCATCTGGCGGTGGACGGGCAAGCCTTCCGACTTCTCCCAGCGGATGACCGTGCGGACATCTCTTTTCAAATAGGTAGCGATCTCCTTCCAGGATTCGATCCGCTGCTCTTGGGGTTGAATAGTTTTGTCTGTCATGGTGACCTCTTTGATGGATTCACGCCGGGGAAGCCCTCACTCCGGCGCTGGGGCCACCGTAGGTCTGTTCGGTATGGTCGCGCAATACGCAAGAGAAGACAAGTTGTCAATGTCATCTCATGTCAGTTCCGCGCAGATAGGCGCTCTCGGTCCGCGCAACGGCCCATTCCTCTCATCCCTCGCAGCAAAGTTTACCTCTTTCGGCAAATGATGTTCCTAACCCCTTTAATACCAATACGTTCCCAGTCGCAAAGGTTCTGCCTGCCAATTCGCAGACTTTTGTCATCCGGCATCCAACGGCAGGTCGAACGATGCGTCCCAGAGAACACTATAAGGCGCAACTTGGGGCTTGTCGTATATCGCAGTTTTGGGCAGCATTTCATTGTCTCTCGCACCGGCTTCCTAGGACCCTTGATTGCTGGGGAAAGGAAGCATATGCGCGAAGCCTTTCATGAGCGCTCGGCGATGCGCCCCCTCTAATGCGGTGGGGCGACTCGCCGTCTGCGCGACCTGGGGTTGGTGGAATCCGACGACGCGGGCTCCCACCGCATCTTGTAGGGGCACGCCATGGCGTGCCCCTACGCACGAAAACGCACCGTGATGAGCGTACAATACTGCGCGGGAGGGTGGCTCGCATCATCGCGCCATCGGAAGATTGATTCATCGGTTCATTGATCCATTGCGGGGCCTGGATCGAACGGGAAGGTGTTCTCCATGCGAATTCGTGAATCCCTAATGTGCTTTGCTCCGTGCCACTGTGCCTCCGTGGCTCTCATGCTATCGTTCGGGGTCATGGCGCGGGCGGAAGTGAATATCAGCGAGCATCCAAAAGTTCTCAGAGTCGACGCAGGGAAGTACACCCTCTATATCGGGAAACAGAATTTCACCCTTACAGTTGTGCGTGGGAAAATCGTCCTCGCGCCGTTGGAGTCGTTGGTGCGTTCGATTTGGTCTGCAAGTGACCCTCCTGACACCATTGGTTTGCCTCGTAAGCGGGCGTTCGTGGTTGCGGATGGCGAATCGATTTGGCTAGGAGCAGTGACCGAATGGTCGTACAGAGAGGATGACCTGAGAATCGAGGTTGCGACCGGACACGAAAACGTTTCCGTGACTTTTCATATCGCCCCTTTGGCGGATCGTATCGACGTGCGTGCCCGTGTGAACGGATTGCGAAAGGTCGAGCGCATAACCGAATCCTTCGCTCTCGCTTCCGGCGGGCACTGGTACGGCGGGGCGGTGGACCAGGCGCACCTGTGGCCACTTGAGACCGCTCAGTGGAGCGCCGACCCGATGCTTGCGACCTTAAATCAGGCGGCGCCGTTTTGGATGGCTTCAAGCGGCGTGGGAATCTGGCTCGACACTTACGAGGACATCGCGGCGTCAATTAACAAAGACAATGACGGTCTGCTGCGTATTGCCTATCTTCATGCGCCGGAAATGCGCTACACGATTTTCGTGGGCAAGAACATCGCGGAAGTGCGCGACCTATTCGTGGCGGCGGTGGGTAAGCCGAAGAAATGCCCGCCGGATTACGTGTTCGAAAAACCCATCTGGGGAACGTGGTGCCAGTATTTCAGCAAGGTGAGCCAACGTGACGTCATCGCCTACGCGCGCAAGATTCACGACGGCGACTGGCCGGCGAGCTTCATCATCATTGACGACGGCTGGCAGACGCATTACGGCGACAACGAATTCAATTCGAAATTCCCCAATCCAAAAGCCATGACGGATGAAGTCCATAACCTGGGCGCGAAGGTCGTTCTGTGGGTGGAGAATTTCGCGAATCCGAATTCCGACCGCTATCGCCACGGCAAGGAAAAAGGCGGCTTGCTTCGCGACGCCGCGACCGGCCAGACCGCGCACATTCGCTGGTGGAACGGCGAGGCGGGGCTGATCGATTTGAACGACCGCGCCGTGCGCGAGGGTTATGTGAGCGAGCTCAAGGCGCTGATGCAGCGCTACGGCGTGGACGGCTTCAAATTCGACGGCGGTGACGCCGAGTACTGGCCTGCGGCGGGCGCGATTTCAGCCGGTGGACCGATCACGCGCAATCGCTACACCGACCTCTGGGCGGAAGTGGGAGGCGAATTCGAATTGAACGAGCTGCGCGTGGGCTGGCGCTCGCAGCCGCTCGGAGTATTGAATCGAATGCGCGACAAGCGCGCCTCGTGGAGTGAGGCCGATGGCATGCCCGCCATCGTTTCGCATGGCGGGATTCAGTCGCTGCTGGGATTCGTCTTCAATTGCCCGGACCTGATCGGCGGCGGGCTGGACGAGGGTTTCAAGCCCGACGAGGAATTGAATGTCCGCTGGACCGAGGCCGCCGCCTTCATGCCCATCATGCAATTCTCTTATGGGCCGTGGCAGTTCAGCGCAAGCGCGCAGAAAATCATCCACCGCTTCGCGTTGCTGCACGGCAAGCTTTGGCACTCGCATCTGAAGGCGCTGGTGGACCGCGCGATGGCGACCGGCAAGCCCATCTGGTCGCCGCTGTTCTACGTGTTTCCCGAGGATGAGAAGACTTATGTGATTCGCGACCAGTTCATGGTGGGTGATACGTTGCTCGTGGCGCCGGTGGTCGCGCCGGGCGCGCGCGCGCGAGATGTCTATTTGCCCGCGGGAAAATGGCGCGATTTCTGGTCGGAGAAAACCATTGAAGGCGGTCGCGTGCTCTCGAATTATCCCGCGCCCCTTGAAAGAATTCCGGTATTCGAACGATTGGTATCTGCGAAGTAGAGGCGGCTTTATGCCGCCATTGTTCAGAACGTGTGGCGGGATAAACCCGCCGCTACACGCGTCAGTCGTCAACTTTCATGGGGGCCAGCGGCTGTAGCCGCAGCGTGGCGAGGAGATCCCGCAAGCTCGCGCTGCTGGGTTCATCCAGGGAGAAAAACTTCAGCCCCGCCAAACCCTGGTGGCTCTTCCAAGCGACTTCCGCTTCCGCTTGAATCCGCTCATTTTGCCATGTGAGGGTCAGACGGCATTTTCTCCCGGCATCCGGAAGATCGCTCCCCCGGACGCAGGCTCCCTGAACGCTGAGGATCTCGACGACGACTTTTGCACCCGAGTCACTCTGCGCGTGGGAAAGTTGAGCGGACACCTCGGCGAGATAACGAGGAACTCTGCGGCGTTCGTCCATGATTTTCGGAGTTTAGCCGCTCGGCGCGCCGAAGGCAAGGCCGGGAGTTTTGTAGCGGCGGTCCCGCTCTGAGCGGGGCCGGCATGTGCCGCTTGCCTTGG
>CAZTHM010000194.1:7029-7257 GCA_964613505.1 uncultured Acidobacteriota bacterium
GTGTCAATCCAGCGATCCGTCGAAATAGGCCAGGTGCGCCGGGCAGCGGCACTTCTTGTCCCAGGGCCTCGAGCCTTGCCGGATCAGTTCCACCTTGGCGTCGCCCTCGGCTTGGGCGGCGGCCTAATTCACTGCGATCACCAGGATGGTCGCGCTGGCTGGCGCATCTCGGTCTGTTCTCGTTCAGAATGATGGGTGACACTCTGAGGTAGAGTGTCACGATGCAGA